>JBNLFC010000180.1:0-5693 GCA_050305335.1 Leptospirales bacterium | reverse complement strand
GCGGTGTGAACATCAGTTTCAAAAAGTATGACATGCAGCGATATCGTGAAGGAAATGAGTGGAACTGGACCATAAACCACTGCGAAATTTACGCCAATGGTAACCTGGCAGCTAAGATTGTAAGCGAAGAGATGGAGGCAGGCAAAGTATTCACCTACAGGGCAGGGGACACGGTGCTTCACATAACCATCAAAGAGATGCCGAAGATTACCCGACAGATGGAGTGCCGTGGACCCGTGCAACCATGCTGGACCAAGAGTGGCCCTGTGACTCGTGCAAGATTCATTGAGCTCGATCTGGAGGCGACCCCCGGTAGATGAAGCCATGGAGGAAGCAGGGGCAGGCTATGAAGGATGATTCCTGCCCCGAATGTACTCCGGAAGTCAAAGCTGCGGGGAGCAAGCATCCTCAATACTCAGCAAAACGAAGAGGATCTTGAACAAGATGGGGAGGATCGGAAGGATGGATTTGCTTATGTCCAACAAGGTGCCGCATTGTAGCAAGAAAACGACTTTACCTTCAGGTGGTCAAAAAATCGAGTTCGAAACGAAACCTCCTGACTTTAAAAATAAGATGATCCCGAGCGATGTGATTATTTCGATACAGAAAGAGCAGAATCAAAATGGGACGGCTGTGATCACTAAAAAGAGATGAGATTTTGGTACACTGCTATCTGAAGTCACTTATGAGTCGCATCTCACAACAGAAAGCCCGTTCCGGATAGCATGAGTCACTTGCAGCGGGCTCTGGTCACTATCAAAGAACTGGTAGGTGAAAATCCCCTGAAGTCCATCCGTGGCCAGAGCGTCGACCGCTTCGCACTCCATGCTCCGCTGTCAGGTGTGCCATGCTCGTCTGGTTTGAAAAGCCAGGTTATGTAACTTGTCTGTATTCATGTTTTTCGCGGCGGCTTTTGGGACAGGATAAGGAAAATGATAATCGGACCCTTACGTTGTTGAAAAACGGATCTAAAGATGTTTTTTGCATTTACACTCTTCCGGAGAGAAGTAGAGTTTCTTGACTTTTTAATCGAACCAGAGTGGAATTGGAGAGTAACTCTATGAAACTGGCCCATGACATCCAGCTATCGGATCATCTGATCCGGCAATTTTGCCAGAAATGGAATATAGAGAAGCTTGAGATTTTTGGTTCCATTCTCGGTGACAATTTTCGCCCTCAGAGCGATATCGATTTTCTGGCCACCTTTCGTCCCGGTCATACGCCCGGTCTGAGCTACTCAGCGATGCAGAGGGAGTTGGAGCCTTATTATACTGAATAATATGATTGCTCCGAGACGGCTGAAGAGAGGATGACGAATATACAAACATTGTATATTCTATGACTGTGAAAACCAGCACTGTCAATATTGCTTTTAAAACAGACCTGCTCCGCCAGATCGATAAAATTGCCGCCGAGGAAGATCGTTCCCGTTCTGAATTAATTCGAGAAGCTGCCAGAATGTATATTGAACGGAAAAACCGCTGGAACTCCATTTTTGAAACGATTCAAAGCAAGGCTTCGGGAAATGCACAAATTACACAGGAGGATGTTCACAAAGAGATTCAACTCGTACGTTCGAAACGTAAAAGAGTAAAAAATTGAAGCGAGTTGTCTTTGATACCAATGTCATTGTTTCCGCTCTTGTTTTCGACGGAAAACCACGTGCAGCTCTGCAAGCCGTAATTCGCGATGAGATAGAATTGCTAATTTCTCACGAAATTTTAGATGAGACAATTGAAGTTTTGCAGAGACCGAAATTCCGACTGAATTCTGCGTTAATTCAACAGATCGGCATTGAACTTTTGCAAATCACAAGCCTGGTAACGACCCATTCAAGGATCGATCTGATTCAAGAGGATCCCGATGACAATAGAGTCCTTGAGTGTGCTCTGGATGGAGGTGCCAGTACCATTGTTTCCGGAGATTCTGACCTTCTCAAACTGAAAAAGTATAAAAGCATAGATATTATCAATGTAGATGCTTTTTTGAGAACGATAGGAAAGTAAGTATACTTTCTCGCGATGTTGGCAACAGGTTTTTACAGGATTGGTAGGATAAGAGCTTCTTGACTTTTTAATTATTCGAGAGTGGACAGCGCTCAGGCAGAAAGAGTTACGGGAAGAGTGGGAACTCGCTCGTAAAGGTGAAACGTTGAGAAAAATAGACCCGCTGGAGATGTGAAATGAGTTATTCGTACGTTAAAGAGGCTGTTTATATAGAACCCCATAAGATTAGAGTCGTATTTGAAGATGGGAAACAGGGGATTCTTGACCTTGCAAAATATCTTGATAGAGGAGGCGTATTTGATATTTTGCGGGATGAGCAGCGGGCATCGAACTTTCACCTGGAAGAAGGAATCCTGACATGGGGAGATCTTGATCTTGCGCCTGAGTCGGTCTACCATGATGCTACAGGGGAACCTCTTCCCTCCTGGGTAGAAGAGGCACCTGTAAAAAAAGCAATGTGATCGGGACGAGTCATGGTCACACCTGAGTTGCTGCTCCGACTGGATGGAGAGCACACCCGACCCCATGCGCTGTCTCCTCCGTGGCCAGAGCATGGGGCGCCCCTCCTCCTGAGGGGACTGTCAGAGGAGTCATTGTCATCTGGAATTGAGGCCTCTGACGTTTGATTCGCGCAGATTGGTGGGAGCTGATGTATCACAATCACTCTGAAAAAAATCTGTGCTAATCTGCGTCTATCTGCTGATAACCGTGAATGTGAAGCATTTTTATAATGAGCAGAAAAGGAAACAACGGACACTGAATGATCTTCGGGAATGGCAGATTGTATGTTAAGATGAGTGAGGGCGTGTGGTAGGGGTTTCACACGGAGCCCACAGAGGACACGGAGATGAGGGGAGCTACAGGATGGGTAAGATAGGGAGGATGAGCTTAAGGCGTAGCGTTTAGCTTTCGGAAGTGAAGTTATGGAGCAGAGATGATTTCCTGACGGCTGATCGCTATGAGCTGAGTTGTGACGTGTCATGGTCACACCCGAGTCGACACGTTGTTGTTTGTTGAACACTCCCCCGACCCAACGCGCTGCCACAACATGAGTCAGAGCGCAGGGGCAGGATCGAGTAACTTCACCGTATTCATTTTTTCTCGCGGCGTTCGCAACGGGCGCGGCCGGGGGAAGCTGCAGTCAGCGGATTTGATTCTGAGGGCGTGTGGTAGGGGTTTGCCACGGAGGCCACAGAGGACACGGAGATGGGTGTTGTGCCGTGAGGCCACGACAGAGTTTGCAGATTTTGGGATGTCAACCCTCTCATTACTGAGGGCTGACCGCTTCATGTTCTATGGCAGGAGTCTTGCCACCAGGCGTGTGATGATAGGATAGAGGACCACGGCCATAGCAAGACCGGTTAACATCCACTTTGTCTGGCTGGAGATCTGCCTGTAGATACCGCTGATCTCTTTGTGCAGATTTGCAATATCTGCCTTCATGTCCGCTTTGTGTTCGGCCAGTTCCACTCGCAGTCTCATCCATGGCCAGAGCGTGGGGGGCCCCACGTCCTGTGGGGCTGATCGGGTGAGTCTCCAACAGTCGGTTTGAATTGGTTCGGTTCCGATCTGCGAGCAGGTATCGGAGTTTCTGGAGTGTGAAAAACTGCGCAAAAAAAAGGGGGGATGGAATTTTTTTTCTCGCGGCGCTCGCAGACGTGTCATGGTCACACCCGACCAGGTGCCCTGGCCATGCACGTCTTGTTTTGAGGCCATGATGAACGCCTTTATGCTTTGCAATTCTTACCCTGAAATAGTTGAGGTTATAAATAATTACAAGCTCATTTGAAGGCTTGATACAAACGATATCCGCAATTTATTGCGGTCGCTACGCGCAACGCCTGTTATCTGTCAAGAAAATTCCGCGCGCGCTTCTCAATATGAGTTGACCTGCCGGATTTCCTGTTAGACCTTAAATCCACACCATGCAGTACAACCTTTCCGAAGACCAAAAAATCAAACTCCTCAAAGCTGATGATGTCTATCGCATTATGCAGGAGATCCTGATCCGCGAGGATAAGATTGATATCGACAAGGAACACTTCTGGATGATTGGCCTTGAGGCGAATTATCGTATACTCTACATCGAACTTGTGAGTATGGGCAGCGTGACTGCTACAGTGGAGCCGATGAACGTGTATCGGGTGGCCGTGATGAAGGGCGCGGTGTACGTAATCATGGTGCACAACCATCCTACTGGCGAAGTGCATGCTTCGGAAGAGGATAAGGATATGACCGACCGCCTGATTCAGGTGGGTCGGATTTTGAACATTCAGGCTATTGACCATTTGATTATTTCCCCGAAAACCTTTCTGAGTTTTGCTGACATTGGGTTGATGGATGAGCTGGAGCAGAGCACGAAATGGGTGCCACAGTTTGAGTTAATTGCCCGCATTAAGGCAGAAGAGAAAGTGATTCGTGATGAGGCCATCCGCGTTGCCCGGGAGCAGGGGTTGAACGAGGGTGTGGAGAAGGGGATGGCTGAGGGGACAAAGCTTGGCGAAGAGATCGGAGAGCAACGTGGCCTGGCGAAGGGCAAGCGGGAGATTGCCAGGCAGATGAAGAGGAATCAGGAGCCGTTGGAGAAGATTGTAGAGTATACCGGGCTATCGGAAGCGGAGATTCTGGAGTTGTAGAGGGAAAAGGCCCTCCCCGAGGGCTCAGGGAGGGAGTTCGTCCCCACGTGCGTGGGGAAAATGGATTGCTTTCTTTGAGTCTTTTTCTCATAATACGAGAGAGACACAGATTATGTGCAGCAGGAAAGTGTCTGGTGCACTACACTTAGAACCACTTATGAAAACTTTTACACCTCCAGAAATCGTGCAGCGTATATGCGATAGAATCGTGTTCGAATATGAACCGGACCGTGTCCTTCTTTTTGGCTCGTACGCACGTGGTACCCAGATGCCCGACAGCGATGTGGATCTGGTTGTGATATCCAGCAAAGAGAAGAATTTGCCACGATACAAAAGGGGGCTTTCCACTCGCATTGCGCTGAGCGAACTGGATGTTCCCAAGGATATCCTGTTTTTAACGGAAGAGGAGTTTGCAAGGTGGGAGGGGGTGACAGGGTCCCTCGCCAGCACAATTTCCCGCGAGGGGGTGTCGCTTTATGAGCGACGGGAGCATTGAGTATACCCTCGCCTGGATTCGCAAAGCGGAGAGTGATCTGCGCAATGTGGCCAATAACCTTCAGGTGGGTGGAGATGATCTCCCCACCGACACACTTGCCTTTCACTGCCAACAGGCGGTAGAAAAATATCTCAAAGCCTATCTCGTTTCAAAAGATGTCTCCTATCCTTTTACCCATGATCTGGCCCTTTTGATTCGCAAATGTTCTGATCTTGAACCAGAGTTTATGGAAATTATGGAAGCGGCAGAATCGTTAACTCCCTTTGCTGTAGAAGCCCGGTATCCGGATGACTTAACCTTGCCAGCTCTGGAGGATGTGATTGGATATCAAAATTCTGTTTTAATGATCAAGAAGTTTGTAATAGAGAGATTGCCTGCCGAAATTCAGTCTCGAATCAACTGATGGGATCCTGTATTTCTGTTTTCTCGCGGCGTTCGCAACGGGCGCGGCGGGGGGAAGCTACGGTCAGCGGATTTGATTCTGAGGGCGTGTGGTAGGGGTTTGCCACGGAGGCCACAGAGGACACGGAGTTGGGGGGAGCTACAGGATGGGTA
>JBNLFC010000179.1:0-7560 GCA_050305335.1 Leptospirales bacterium | reverse complement strand
GGTTTCCATGAAGAAAAAATTCAGCTGTGTCTTCCCCTGTGTAGGAGTGCGGTGATCGAAAAAAAACAGCCATTCCATGATCAAGGACATCACCTTCACTATTTAACATAGAAAGGTAAAACATTTTGCCTGTATGTTGATGGAACAGTGCAGGAGATGAACTGTAAATGGGTGCGGTATAACGCTGTAGTAAAGAGAGTGTCCTGCTCCCCGAGACACGAACCATTCCAATGGCGCCGCGTCCGGGTGGTGTGGATATAGCAACTATAGTATCATCGGTCTGGAAAGGATCCATTCATCCAGAAGGATTTCTCAATCCTCATCCTCGTCCTCGTCCGGGTCGCGAACATTTCCGTTCACATCACCATATTCATCGATATACTGATCTTCGTCTTCCTCCTCCCGGCTTTCGGGGATAACTCGAACCCGCTTATAAACGCCGGTTCCATCGGATTTGGTGTAAACGCGATCATCCTCTTCCAGCGCCAGGTGTACTATGCGTCGATCATAAGGATTCATGTACTCAAGAAGCACGGAACGGCCAGTTTTACTCACTCGATCCGCAACAGCTTGCGCCAGCTTTACCAATCGTTTTTGCCTTCTGCTTCTATATTCGGCCACATCGATCATAATGCGTTTTCCATCACGCAGTTTTGAATCGATCATTAAATTGAGCACAAATTGAAGAGCATCGAGAGTGCGACCCTGTTTACCGATCAATATACGAGAATCATCGGAGTGCAGTTCCACTACGATATTTCCTTCTACTTCGGATATATGCTCCACTTCAGCATGCATGCCCATTTTTTTAATAATGGTAAGGATCACACCAGAAATGATGGATTCCGCAGCTATTTTGTCACTGTTGGGATATGCACGCAACACAACCGGCTTCCTGGCAACAAGTCCCAGAAGGCCTCTTTGAGAGACCGGTTTGAAAGTAATTGCCGATGCATCCAGTTGTAAAACCTCCAACGCTCGTTTTTCCGCTTCGACTCGATTCTTTCCCTCAGTTTCGTAGATATAGTTCACCGAAAAACTCCTGATTTTTATATATCACAACATCACGCTTTTTCACTGGAGAGCTTTGCACCTGCAAACTGCCATATAATGGTCACCAGATTCTGTACTGTCCAGTAGAGAGTCACACCGCTGGGCATACTCCAGAAAAAGAACATCATCACCAATGGCATAAAATACATGATCATCTTTTGCTGGGGATCGGTGGTCATATTGGTTGTCATCTGCTGCACAAGTTGAGTAGCCACCATGAACAAAGGTAAAATATTTATAGCAAAATCTTTCACAAAAATCAAATCTTTGATCACAAAAATCGTATCCGGCTGTGAAAGATCGGTCATCCAGAAAATGAAAGGGCTACGCCATAGCTCTACAGATTCGGAAAAAGCGCTGTAAAGAGCTATAAAGATGGGAACCTGAATCAACATTGGCAGACATCCTTTGGCAGGATTCACATTGTGCTTTTTGTAAAGCTCCATTGTCTTTTTCTGTTTTTCTTGAGGGTTGTCTTTGTACTTCTGATTGATTTCTTCCAGCTCTGGTTTAATTGCCGTCATGCGTTTCATACTCTTGGCCTGCATTTGATTGAGCGGCCATGTAATGAGCTTGAAGCCTACGGCGATGATGATGATCACCCACCCATAGTTACCAATATATTTGTGAAGTTCGCGCATCAGCCAGACTATACCATCGCGAATTCCTGAAAAAATTGCCATGAAGCCTGAAGAGTAAATAATACTTCGCACATCGCTGTCGGCATCAGAAGAACCAAACTCTGCCTTTGCCAGTTCCTTGTTGTTGAAGCGATGATACTCATCACTTCGCACGCCAAAATAGACCTGATTGTCCACAACCAGCATGTCATTTCTGCGCTGCATGTTACGAATTTTGCCGAAATTCGATTGTTCAACAGGAAGAATATGACCGTCTTTACCTACATCACCGCCAGCCGATCCGAAGTTGACCGGTTCGGAAGATGCCGGGGCAAGGCGAAATGCATTAAAGATGGATGTAAATGCCTCTTTACCTGTGGGATCATACTTATTAACCAGAAGCACACCATCGGGTTGATCCAGCGGAGTATCACTGGCCGAAAGAAAACGCGTATACCCCAGAAAATAGCGACTGGTAGATCCTAGAAAATTTAGAGTATTTGGATGTTCACCGTAAACCTGGTAATCTCCACTTCCCTTTGAGCCGCACCCCGGAAGGGAACATCCGCCCATTGTGTCACTTCCCGGAATGGTTACACTATGTTCGTTGGAATCATTATAGCGAAAAAAACGAGAATAGGTGGCTGCAATTCGGCTGTTGTCTGACAGAATTTTTGGACCGATGTCGCCGAAAGGCCTGTAATATAAATCGCCCCCCAGAACAAAATCTTTGTTCTCCATGTTCCGAAGAGCGGTAATCTGATGAAAAAAATATTCGTTATTTATAAAACGATATATTTTTATTAATTCCAGTCTGTGGTTCTTAAAATGCAATGGCAGAGTATATCGCAATTCTGTAATTCCGCTTGCTTTGTCTACAAATGGACCTTCTTGTTTGAAAAGCGCTGAATTCAAAGATGGATCGTCTACCTGCCAGAGAGTAGACAGTCTCTCATTCAGGTAATAGATGTGGGGTTGAAAATCGAGACCGTTTCCACGAGTTACTTCGAACGCCTTCTCTTTTGTGGCCAGGGGATCTTTTTCTTCTGCAATGATGGATTCGGGAAAAACCAGCCGATCAGTAGATTTCAGGTACAGTTTACTAACTCTTCCTCCTTTTGAGGAAAGCAAAGCATAAAAAGCGCCTCCATCCACGCCTACAGTATGACCCGGTCCTTTCTGGAACTGAAAGTCATTGTAAGAACTGTCAGCAAAGTTCGTCTCTTTTGCTGCTTCGGAAACGGGTTGGTTTGTGGGGGGTGTTTCTTTCTTATCTTTATTAAAATAATTTAATATCATCACAACGGATAATCCCATTACAAGAACGGGAATCAGCGTGGTCAGTGATTTGTTGGCTTCATTGCTTTTATTTTCCATCTCTATATCCTGAATAATCTGACAGACTGGCGGTAACGCATCTTTTTCGGTTCCTTTTTAAGTCCATTGAATGATCTTAACATGGAAGACAGGTGCAGGAAATTCAATTGATCCGATGTTGAGCAAACCAGGTTCTTGATTTTATTTTTTGTCTTGAAGCAAACCGGATCGCGTGAGCAAGTTTAACAAGAGGTTCTCTCTTTCTTTCAGCGATCTATTCTGTAAATCCCGGTCGGGAAAAAGCGCCGCATGAAAACCCGGTCTCACGTTTTCGAGAAGCGGATCCAGCGCTTCTCTGGTGATTCTCTTCAATCTGTTTCGCACAACAGCGTTTCCCGTTTTTCGGGATACGCAAACAGCTATTTTAAATCCTGCCTCTCCCCCGGGGGTGATCTCTCTGTAGATTATCTTAACCCCTCGAAATGAGTGCCATTTGCCAGTTGCGAAGAGCCGGTCAAAATCTGTTTTGCTTTTTAATACAACTCTTCTAAAATGGCTAATCCCCAATTCTACTTCCTGTGAAGCCGATCAGAAACCGTGAGAACCTTTCTTCCCTTCTTGCGACGGAGGGAAAGGACTTTGCGACCGTTTTTAGTCGCCATACGAACGCGAAATCCATGAGTTTTATTTCTTTTTTCTACACTGGGTTGGAATGTACGTTTCATTTTCAGTTACCTGTGAAAGAGCGCGTGGATAGCCCGAATCTGCCCCTGATTTTTACCGGAGCATCGGGAAACTCTAAAATTTTCTGAATTTTGAGATACAGAATTTGTATATCGATCCAGATTTGGAAGGCTAATTTTTCATGCCGTATCGAGTCAAACCATTTCAACCTGAATGCACCCTTTTTCACTTGATTTGCGCTGATAAAGAGCATCTTAACTTGATTATGTCGGATATGCATCATTCTTTAAAAACCACCAATCCATTGATCTATGGAAGCTCCCATGACCGCTGAAAATAGCGACCTTGATCCCGAATTTCTGAAAGCAAACCAGGACGCGCTTACGTATTTCAATATGCTATTGGAACGCACCCCCCACATTCCGGGAGTCCTTCTGAAAGGGCCTTACGGAAGCGGGAAAAGTGCCCTCTCAAGACACCTTTTTGCCTCAGCAATGGAGAAGAAAATCAATCCCCTCTGGATCACCGGCGCAGAGTTTGAATACATCACTGCAAAAGCACGGAGAAAAGGGAAGAACACGCCCATGAGTTCGAACCTGGCCGGCCATGGACTCTGGATTCTCGATGATTTGAGCGACATCGGTCCCAGGGCGAGCCTGGTCCAGGAAGAACTGCGCCATCTTCTTGACCTCTGCTTCGACTCAAAGATCCTACTCTGGTTCACAACCCGCGATTCTCTGGAAAATTTATCCTTTAAACCAGGATTGATCAGCAGACTGAAACTTTTGCTTCCGGTGCAATTGAAAGCGAACCATCATTCCGGGAGAAAAGATGGAAAATTGTACAATCCCGAGGCGATTCTCGAAGCCGTATGCACCGTTTTTCATGTAAACCGGGAAAACCTGCTTTCCAAAAAGCGTGTGGCGGAGCTTGTCTTTCCCAGACATCTGGCCATGTATATGATGGACCGCCATACGGAATTGAATAAAAGCGCTATAGCCAGACTCTTTTGCCGCTCGGACCATTCTGTAACCATTCATGCCATAAAGAAGATTGAGCTTGAGATGCAGAAAGATGGAAAAATTGATGAAGCTCTCCGGGAGTTAGAAAGAATCCTTGCAGAAAAGCGTGGATAAATTTGTGGATTTCTGTGAATAACCTCGGACCGTCCTTTCTGAATAGAACGAGATTTCGGAATAATTGACCGAATCGTCGTTGAAATGTGGAAATGAGCTTTTACTCAGAGAGGGAGAATCAGAATCTTGTTACATGGACGGGGCCGGAAAAAAAGACCTCTTTTGGCATCCTGTATGGAGTTATGAGGTCAATTCACATATACACGCTCTTTACATAAACAACATAAAAACAAAAAGAATACGGGTACGGATATGAAATTCATTGTGGACAAAGGCAAGTTTCAGAAAGCCATTACTACCGTAGAAAGTGTCACCTCTACCCGGGATATACGATCTATCATATCCAATGTAATGCTGGAAGCCATCGATGGGGAGCTTACGCTCACCGCTACCGATCTAGAGATGGGTATTCGCTATCGTATGGAGGCCACAGTAGAAAAGACGGGCAGCGTAGCACTTCCTGCAAAAAAGTTGAGTCAAACTATTCGCGAATTTAAAGGCAATAGCATTCTATTTGAATTATTCGACGCGGATCACATTCAAATCAGCGACGCTTCCGGCACATCGAAAGCACGTATATCCATGAATGGTATGGCCGGTGATGAATTTCCTGCCATCCCTTCCATGGACGCCTCTTCGTTTAAATCATTTCCTACGGCTGTATCTCAAGAGATGATTCGTAAAACCTCCTATGCTGTAGCCGAGGAGGACGCCCGCTACGTTTTTAACGGACTTTACATGGTAAACGAAGGTAACCGTGTAACTTTTGTCGGAACGGATGGACGGAGGCTTTCCCGCATTCTTAGAGATTTTCCAGAGCAAATTCCATTTAAAGATGGAATCATTTTGCCAAACAAAGCTGTAAAAGAAGTTTTTAAACTTCTAGACTCAAGTGAGCAGGGTGAAATAGCATTTAATGAAAGTGATCGAAGTGTCTTTTTTAAAATAGGAAATGTTCAGTTGATCTGCAAATTGATTGATGGTCAATTTCCACCTTACAACCAGGTAATTCCACAAAATCTGGAACACAAACTCCTTCTGGATCGCAATACTCTGGAAGATTCGGTAAGACAGGTGGCCGTAATGGCATCAGAACCTACACGACAGGTTCGATTTACCTTCTCACAGGGCACTCTATCCATTCTGGCCCAGACCCAGGATGTGGGAGAAGCTCGAGATATGATCCCCTGTGGGTATGAAGGAGAGGAGATAACCATTGCTTTTAACTCTTCTTTTCTTCTTGATGTTATTCGTGTCATTTCGGCGGATCAAATCGAATTTGGATTCTCGTCGTCCAACGCTCCGGTTGTTGTGAATGATCCAACCGATGGGGATTTCGTTTCGGTGATCATGCCCATGAAAATTTAATTTGTGACGGTTTCACTTGAGACTGCAATCCCTGCTCCTGAAGGAGTTTAGAACCTATCAAAACTTAAATCTTGATTTTGATAGAAGGTTGATATTTATTACTGGCAAAAACGCCTCGGGAAAAACCAATATTCTGGAGGCATTGAGCATTCTCTCTATGGGACGCTCCTTTCGTGGTGCTATGGATCGAGACATAGTCCGAGAAGGCTCATCCGACTTTTTTATTTCATGCAAATATGAGCGAGCTGGCAAATTTTTCAATCTGGACTATGGATGCGAGATTTCACAGGATACCGGAAGATCAAGAAAGAGAATTCGACTGAATGGTAAACAAATTTCCGGTAGATCCGAGCTCATAGGAAATTTAATCACCGTTGTATTCAGCCCTTCGGACATTATGATCGTAGACGGTGGGCCCTCTTATAGACGACGCTTTCTGGATGCTCTTCTAAGCAGCCAGAATCGCGTGTATCTGGAAAATCTAGTATCCTATCACAAGGCCTTACGCCAGAGAAATTCCCTTTTAAAAAAAATTCGCAGCAGGCAGGCTTCGCAAACCGAGCTGGATATCTGGAATAGTAGCGTTGTACGACATGGGGAAAAAATTATTCAATATAGAATAGAGTTTATTGAGAATTTCAAAGATATTTTCCATGAATCCATCAAGAGAATCTCCGGTCGTTTTGATAGCACAAGATTGGAACTCCAGTTTTCCAGACCGGGAGAAGAGAAAGATCTATCCAGCGTTTTAAAAGCCAATGCAATGGCAGATATAGCCTCCGGTCATAGCCTGGTAGGACCCCATAGACATAATTTGCTTTTTCTTTCAGGAGGAAAAGATATTTCCATCACCGGCAGTCAGGGTCAAAAGCGTTCCGTAGTACTGGCGTTACGAATCGCTGAGTTTTATTATCTGAAGAAAAGTTTGAAACTATCACCGCTGCTATTAATCGACGACGTGATCCGGGAACTTGATGCGGTTAGACGGGAAGCTTTTGTGCAGCTTCTTCATGAATGTGGTCAGGCTCTGTTTACCACACCTGACCTGGATGGACTGGAATCCTTTTTAATGACATTAAAAAATGATTCCAGTATATTGAATGTGGAGTATCCGGGATTGGTGCGAGTCGGTTCCCATGGAGGGATTCTACAATTTGGTCGGGAGTCCGGGCAGTGATGGATCAAAGGAGCGAAAGAACAAGCCTGAACCGATTTTTTTCATGGAAACTTGTGGAGGGAAAAACCGGCTCTTCTGTTACCGGTGATTATTCCATTGGAATAAATTCGCTCCTGGATAGAATTTTCCCTCCAGAATCCTCCAGTAGAAAGGAACTGAAAAAGCAACTTGAATTCAATGCTCTAAAATCGGTATGGATGGATGC
>JBNLFC010000178.1:0-7561 GCA_050305335.1 Leptospirales bacterium | reverse complement strand
TCTCCATTTGCCGTGAGAAACACCAGATTAAACTGGTATAATACCGCAGACGCACCTGGTATTGATCCCATGCCATTAGACTCTGTGATCAAAGCTAAAGTTTGGATGCCAGGCGATCCTGCCTTTACCGGTGTAACCATTCCAGGGAGCTGCCGCCTGGCGCATGGAACGCGCAAAGGACTCAATCTCCTCTCCTGTTTCTCCTTTCATGGCAAGGGCCACCAGCAGGCCGGCGGTACGAACCTCACCAGCCTGGCCTGTCATAATCTCCGTCATGGCAAAACGGGCTTCGTCAGCTGTGAGATTTTCGCCGTGCATCACTTTTTTTAATAACTGGGTCAGCATGGGATGGATTTTTCCGGTCGCGCCATTGAGGGCAAGAGGTTTTTAGGGGCGCGGAGGGCTGCGGGGGACTGGAGCAGAGATCGCAGAGTGGCGCGGAGGAGAATTTTACAGAATGGGGAGGATGGGAAAGATGAATCGCAGGGTCAGGGCTGAGAGCTCACTGCTGATGCCCGAGCGCTCCTGATGGCCCGAAAGAACCTTATCCTTCCGATCCTCCCCATCTTGTTCAAAAACCTATACTGCTCCTGGCTACTCCACTCTCTTCTGCCACTTCAGCGGCAAAAGCAAACGATAGTTGGTATAAATATACCTTAAGCCGGAAATGATGGTGATGATGGTAGTAACAAGCATCAGGTAATAGGGGAGAAAGGTTCCCAGGCCGAAAAGAATAGAGTCATATTCGCCGGCCAGAAAGCTGCCCATATTTTTTGTGGCTATCGTGAATGGGCCCAGCCCTTCTCCACGAGCCTCACTGTAGAGGGCGTTGATGGAGTTTCTTTCTTTATACGAAACAAATACGATAACGGCGAGAATAACCACAATGCTGAACATCTGGAAGGCTGTTTTCCACTTGCCGAGACGTGATGTACGAAGGCTGTTACCCCGTCGAATGGCGACGTACCGCATGAAGGTAATCAACAGGTCGCGGCCAATGATGGCAAGGACCATCCATACCTGCACCTGGTCAGAAAGGAAAATGAAAGTAATAAAAGCCCCCAGAACAAGGGTCTTATCCGCCATGGGGTCCAGAAATTTCCCGAATTCGGTCTCCTGTTTCCAGCGGCGAGCAAGATAACCGTCCAGAAAGTCGGTGAAAGATGCCAGCACGAAAATTACAAGAGCAACGATGCGGGCTGTCATTGAACTTTGCATTAACAGATAGATGAAAACCGGAACTGCCAGAACACGCAATACTGTTAGAATATTCGGTAAATTCAAGAGTTCTCCCCGGCAAACTCGGCCGTAAGATCATACTCATACGAACCGTTGATCACCACTTCACACAATTCTCCTACAGCAACTCCTTCCCTGAAAGGAAGAAGAACCGCTCCATCCACCTCCGGAGCATCTTGCTGCCTGCGGGCTACAATACCCTCTTCACTCAACTCATCAATCATGCAGAGTGCTCGCTTACCCACCAGTGCTCGATGATGGTCGCTCAAAGTCTCCAGATGTATGGCGCGGAGCTCGTTAATACGATTTTCTGCTTCTCCGGAACCTTTGCCCAATTCTGCGGCTTCAGTGCCCTCTTCCGGCGAATAGGGAAAAAGCGCAAGCTTCTCAGGTTTAATCTCTTTTATAAAAGTGATCAATTCGTCTACATCCTTTTCTCCCTCTCCAGGAAATCCCACAATGAATGATGTGCGAATCTCAAGGCCAGGAATACCTGAGCGAGCCAACCTGAAAAGTTCCCTGGAGTAACTTCCTGAGCCAGCTCTTCCCATGGCTTTGAGCATTGAGTCTGAGACGTGTTGCACAGGGCTTTCCAGATAGGGTACCAATTTGACCGGACTGCGGTCGATCCAGAGTCGTAAAAATTTTTCAAGTTTTGAGTCCGGGTAGAGATAAAAAAGCCGGATCCACTCAATGCCATGGATGGTAGACAGCTCCTCCAGAAGATCCATCAAAGCAGTGGGATCACCACCGCAGTAGGAAATGGTGTCCTGGCTGACGACATCCAGCTCTTTCACTCCCCTGCCAGCCAGCAAACGGGCCTCGTCCAGGATCTCATCTCGCGGAATGTCCCGAAAGAGACCACGAAAGGATGGAATAGAGCAGAAGCTACACCTGCGATTGCAACCTTCGGAAATTTTTAGAGGCGCATATGGAAAGCTATCGGAAATCCATGGTGCCGTTGAGGAGAAAGACTCTTTTGCAGCGGCTTTGCTCCCGGGGAAAAGGGCCTCTATGAGTTCGCCTGCCTGGTGGTAACGCCCTGTACCGAAATGAAGATCAAGTTCTGGCAACTCCCGATCCAGTATCTCATTGTAACGCTGGGCAAAACAACCTGCCAGAACCAGCTTGCCGTTCGGCTTTTGACTCTTCCACCGGGCCATGTCCAGGACTGTTTCTATAGTCTCCTCCCGCGCATCCTGAATAAATGCACAGGAGTTGATGATATTGATATCCGCATCTTCGGGAGAAGCGGCCGGGGCATAACCCTTCTGCCGCAAAGAATGCTCCATCTGGCGAGAGTCTGCCTGATTCTTGGGGCAACCCAGGGTGATGATGTAGTAGGTCAGAACCACCCGGGATATCTCCATAGCATCCGAAAAAGGAATGCCTTTACCGAACCACCTCTATATTTTCCACAACTCTGCTCATACCGGGATCCAGGGGATCAGGTGCCATACGATAGACAAGGTGGACAATTTGACCACGAGGCCCTGCAATCCGGGGGGGCTCACCTTCTCGCAGGATCTTTACACCTGCCCCGTTTCCAATTTTCATTTCCAGACGATTGACTGCTTCAAAGGTGCGTGATTCGCCTTTCGCAATGAAAACACCGCGGTGGCTCTTTCCGTCATCGGTCCACTCCAGATAAGAATCATCCACGAATTCCAGTGTCACACGAATCCCACCAGATGCACCGGCGACCGTCCCCGACTCAAGTTGTATCCTGCCAGAAACGTCGCCCAGAACTCTTGGAGTTATACGTATATCCCCTTTCAAATCGGAGAGCGCTTCAATTTGAGAACTCAGCACAACGGTCTCTTCTTCCACAGCACGAAATTCGTAAGTGCGATCCTTACCCACATCCAGAGCAAGAAGAGCAATGGCTTTTTCACCTGGTTGATGAATCACCTCTTTCAGACAGAGATGGAGGTTGAGAGTATCCATAACAAAAGCGGCAGAGTTTTCTCTGGTAAAATCTTCTATTCGGGGAGGTGCCCCTTTCCCTGGCAGGGTTACGGGAAAACTATGGCGATCTGTACATGCCAGCGCCCCTGACGAGGAAGTGGATCCGCTTCGAAGATATGAAAACAGATGAGTGCCACCGTACACCAGCGCTATTCCCAGAGCGATCAATAGAACACCACCTCCCAGCATCTGGAGATTTCTTCTACTCAGAAGAAAATCGATGACAGGTAGTGAAGTTACGTGCATAGGACGGGTCAGCTCTTTTACAGGAGTCTGGCTCTGGTCAATCTGGTGTCCCCGATAGAGATCCAGTAAATTCGATGTATCAAGATTTAAATACTCAGCGTAATTGCGCAGAAAGCCAAGGGCGTAAGTCTCTCCCGGAAAAACGGAATAGTCTTCCCGCTCCAGAGCATCAATGAACTTTGGAATAATATTGGTTTCATGAGCCACCTCGGAAACCGAAAGCTTTCTCGCTTCCCGCGCCTCCTTCAAGATTACCCCAATTCTTCTGGTCAGAGTCATATCGGATTCCATTGTATTTATTCAGGGTCTCATCCATATCCGGATGAACATTGGATGATCCCTGCATTCCCTCAGTTTTCTTTATTTCAGTAAAAATTTAGAGGCTATCCCGAAACAGCCTCTTGCAACACACGATGTATTGCAAGTGAGCGAAATTTCGTTAGAAACCCCGCAAGTGTGTAAGCGACCCAGGCGCAATGCTTTCAGATCGCGTCCATTGTCCCGGATAGCGTGGATGCATCCGGAGCAACTTATTGGAAGACTACTTCAGTGAAGCAACCTCTCTTACTCATTCACAAGAGGATTCATCACAACCCGCATGGAGTCATCCGGCTTGAACTGAAACAGCTTCCCTTCTACCGGTGGATTTTTTTCGATAGAAGAGAACTCGATGGTCGCACTTTTTCCGGAGCTTTCCTTGCCGATGGCCCGCTTGATCAAATAGCTCTGCGGATCTATAAAAAGCTTGATGTTTTCATATCCTCCCACCTTTTCTCTCTGCTCCAGATCCATGACAAAATATGTGCTTCCGTCGTCCATTTTTCTGGGTTGCTCGGTACCGTCAAAACGATAATGATATTTGCGAAAGAGTCTGGAGATACCGCTATCCGGGTCTTTCATGAAAATGGAACGACCATTCTCATTTTTTACGTCCAACGCCAGGTCCTGTTTCCCCACGGCATGGAGACGATTAATGTAGATCCAGAGAATTTTCCCGTCTGATACGATCAGATCGCGTGCGGGAGAATCGAACTCAAAGCGCAGCTTCCCCGGTTTGCTATAGTAGACCCGCCCGCTCATACTCCTGGCGTTACCCGCGCCGCTTACTTTAATAGAGAAACTTGCCCTGTAAGAGTCCAGTACATTGAACGCTTCCATCACGTTTCGGGCAACGTCCGCATGGGAATTCCAGTGGTGTTCCGGCTCCTGGGCTCCGGTAGTACGGGGCATGGAAACCGGCAAAAGAAATAGCGTCAAAGATAGCAGTCGTATAGCTCTCATCCAGCGATTCATTCCATCAATTAAAAGGGATCTGGCATTCCGTGGACCATGAAGCGAAGGGTGAGTTACACCTCTCTTTTCATGGTCTTTTAAGAATCTCTCTTGGCTTATTTCCCAGTGCCGACGAGAGATACCCCCTTTGCTCCATCAGTTCTATTAGATTGGCGGCCCGATTGTAGCCAATTCGAAGCCTTCTCTGGATATAAGAAGTAGAGGTCTTCCCGGACTCAAGAACGATTTTCCAGGCAGTGTCAAAAAGATCATCATCTCCCCCCTCTTCCAGCTCCTGCTCCTCTTCCTCGCCAGGCAGATCCACGTAAATAGGTGCTCCGTAGCGGCGTGTTTCCTGGACAATTTTTTCAATCTCCAGCTCAGTAATCAAAGGAGCCTGTAGCCGCATGAGTGCGGTGGAGGTGGGGGATTTATAAAGCATGTCGCCCTTTCCCAGTAAGGTTTCAGCGCCGTTGGAATCGAGAATGGTTCGAGAGTCGGTTTTTTGAGCCACATGAAAGGATATTCGCGCAGGGCAGTTGGCTTTGATCAATGCTGTGATCACATCCACAGATGGACGCTGGGTGGCCATAATCACATGAATTCCCACAGCTCGTGCCTTCTGGGTAAGACGAATGATAGAGTCCTCTACCTCTTTGGCGGAGACCATCATAAGATCCGCGAGCTCATCGATGAGCACTACAATATAGGGCATCTTCCCATCGCTCTCATTCCCCTCCCGATCGAAAAGGTTCCCCTGGGCAATCCGCTCATTGTAGGAGCGAATATCCCGGGAACGAGCTCTGGAAAGGATCGAATAGCGACGCTCCATCTCTCCCACCACCCACAGCAGCGCTCTGCCAGCCTGGCGCACGTCAGTGATCACGGGCAGTAGAAGGTGAGGAATGCCCTCATAAAGTTTCAACTCCACCATTTTGGGATCGATCATGATGAAGCGCAGCTCTTCCGGAGAAAGGTTATAGAGCAGAGAGGCTATGACCGAGTTCATGTACACGGATTTTCCAGATCCGGTAGCCCCTGCGATCAAAAGGTGAGGCAACCTGGCAAGATCAAAATAGAGATTATTTCCGGAGATATCCTTGCCCAATACGATGCTCAAATCCCTGCTTTTGCCAAAAAACTCAGGATCCAGCCGAACAATTTCTCCCTGGACCACGCTGTCGCGAATCCGGTTGGGGATTTCAATTCCGATGGTGGAGCGTCCGGGAATCGGCGCAACAATGCGAAGAGAAGCGGCCTCCAGATTCATCTTGATCTCATCACTGATGCCCACAATACGCGCCACGCGCGTTCCCGGCTCCAGTTTGATTTCGTAAAGGGTTATCATGGGGCCTCTTTGCGTAGCCACAACCCGGGCCGAAACTCCATAATCGCTCATCACTTTCTCCAGGCGATGGATGGTCTGCCCCACCTCCTCTTCCACATCTTTCAGTGGCTGTTTATCGGGAAGTACCAGAATCTCTGGTGGGAGATAGTATCTCTTCTTCAGGCGAAAAGGCGGGACTTCGGAATAGAGTACCCGGGTAGATGGCATTGCCTTTTGTACAGGCTCACTGTCTTCATCCATGGCCAGATCCTCGTCCAGAGCGGGATCCTCATCCATGGCGATATCACCTTCGTCGTAGCCCTCAGTTTCCATTTCCCCGGTAGCAATCTCCTGCAGCTCATCCTGATAGATCTCCTCGTCTACCACGTCCTCCTGCACCGCGCTGGCTAGAGCAACGCTTTCCGGAAGAACCTCGTCCTCCAGAGGTTCTTCGCTCCGGGTCATAAAATCACGCTCTACCTGAACGGTTTCAGTACGAATGGAATCGGGTTGATATTTCTCTTCCAGAGAAGGGGCAGCGCGTCCTGCCCGGGCAGTCAGGTTGGCTCTCTCTTTGAAACGTGAGCCTAGATTATCATCCCGCCTGAGAATGGTAAGATCAAGCTCTTTTAGAAGCGGCTCTTCACCATAATTATGGCTTCGTCCATCCTTTGCATAGGTACGCACGGTATCCTGCGCTACTCCAGACACTGAGCGGCCGGCAACAAACACACGATTCGTTCGGTTGAAATGAAAACGCGAACCATCACTATTGAACTGGCCCTGAAAATAGATCCCTTTACGATGCAACTTCTGCTCTTCGCTTTCGGACTGATAAACTTCTCCGTACTGCATACGAAAGTCAGTGCCCGCCCTCTTTTTTCCCGACATGGAGCCCAACCCGGGAGTCCCAGCCCTGGAAAGTTCGTTCAAAAGAGTGTTTATATCTTTATGCTTATGCAATGTTCCGGAGTTTGATGACATGCCAGCAGCCGGTTCGTTTTCCTTACGTTGCACATTTTCCCCTTCCGCCAGCTTGCCACTCTCTATTCCATTGGTTGACACAGTCTCAGTAGAACCTTTGCGCTCCATCCAGGGCAAATTTCGATCTTTACGCCTTTCATAGAGCGGAAGTACCTCTTTCTCATTGTCTTTCCCGGAATGCTTTGCGGAGTCAGCCTCAACAGAAGTTCTCGATTGCATACTCTCCTCTCTCACATTCGTATTTGACTGCTTTGCTTCCGTAGTGTTGGTCTCCGGGGCCTGGCCCAACTCGTCTGTTCGATTCTCCTGTTTCTGCGTCCCGGAGTCAGCTTCCACGCCGGGTTTCCCCGAATCCGGAGCATTGCCAAAAAGAGGTGAACCGATATTGATGGTTACCCCACCCTGGCTTTTCTGACCCGACAGATCATCTAAAGCAGAAAGATCAGGAAGGTCCTTCTTTTCCACCATGGGAGGAGGATTCTCAGGGGTATTCATGGATGCCTTCACCCAATCTCGCACCGGTCC
>JBNLFC010000177.1:0-7567 GCA_050305335.1 Leptospirales bacterium | reverse complement strand
TACCATATCCCATGAACTTCTTTATACAAATGTGCTCCACTCACTTTTTCTTTCGGGAATCTCCCTTTTTGCGAAAGAACGTGGAGAAGAGGATCCTATCATTATCCTGGGAGGCACAGGCGTAACCAACCCTCTTCCCATGGCACCTTTTGCCGATGTGATTTTCCTGGGAGACGGCGAAGAGGCGATTGTGGAGATGCTTTCGATTGTTGCGGCCTCAAGGAAAGAGGGCGTAAGTCGCAGGGAAATTCTTCTTCGCCTTGAGTCGGTTGAGGGAGTGCTCATTTCCCCGCGTTTAACAGGTGAGCTCCCCATGCGTAAGGCGACAAGGAGAACCTTTCGTTCTCCTGTTTTCGGTGAGCTAAGCTCTGTGATCGTTCCATCGGTTGCCATTACCCAGGATCGGGTTGTTCTGGAGGTGGCGCGGGGATGCGCACGGGGATGTCGTTTCTGTCATGCAGGATTCTGGAAAAGACCCATTCGGAATAGTAATGTCGATCTCCTCATAGAGCAGGCTGACCGGATGCTTGCCAGAAGCGGAGCGGACTCCATCTCTCTGCACTCACTGAGTCTTGCCGACTACCCTGATCTGGAGGAGCTTGTGAATCGCCTTTCTGCTACCTATGGGCCCCGGGGCATCTCTCTTTCTCTTCCCAGCCTGCGGGTGGATGAGCGCACCATCCCGGTTCTGGAGGCAACATCGGGTATTCGAAAGAGTGGAGTTACTTTTGCACTGGAAGCTGGCAGCGAGTATTTGCGGGAGAGGATCAAAAAGGGGGCAACCGAGAGTCGACTGCATTCCCTGGTGGGCCAGATCTTTGATCGTGGATGGGATCTGGTGAAGGTCTATTTTATGCTGGGACTACCCGATGAGAGTGGAAACGAGGTGCAGGATCTGATTCGTTCACTCCAGGCGCTGGGGGAATTGGCGGAGCAAAAAGGGAAGAAGAAGTTCATCAATGCAACTATCTCTCTTTTTGTTCCCAAACCCCATACCACTTTGCAATGGTCACCTCTTCAAACACCCGAATATTTTTTGAATGCCTTTCGCGAAATCCAGAAGGGTGTTCGCTCCAGGCGTGTATCTCTGAAACATCCGAAGGTGATGATGAGTTATGTGGAAGGAGTGTTGTCACGGGCCGGACGAGGCGCATCCGATTTAATCTACAATGCTTATAAAGCCGGTGCACGTTTTGACTCCTGGGATGACCACTTTCGTGGAGACGTGTGGCAGTCTTTGATCCAGGAGCTTCCTGAGAAAGAGCTTCAATGCTGGATAGCCCCGGAACCACCGGATGGCCATGCCATAACTCCTTCGCTTCCCCCCTGTGAGAAAGAGATGGAAGAGCAGCTTGCATACTCATCAACCGTGCATCTTCCGGAAGAGCGGTATTTGCTGTTAGACTATAGACGCTTCCAGTCCATTAAACCTTCGAATGCAACTGAAAAGGAACTCAGTCCGGCTCCCGGGGCTTTAGAACAGTCTGGCGATCGTCAGGTCAATGCTGTGAAAATGGATCCGATGCGATTTCAGATGAAGTGGCGGCTTTTGTTGATATTCGATCGAGAAGGTAGGGCCGTATATGCAGGACATCTAGATACGGTAGACGCTATACGTAAGGCAGCCAGGCGCGTGGGTCTGCCCATGAGTTTTTCGGAAGGCTTTAACAAACATGAGAGGATCACCATGAGCGAACCCATTCCTCTCTATTTCCATTCCCGCTATGAATGGATGCTTTTTGATCTTTTTGATTCTGTGGATGTAGAGGATTATGCGGCAAGATTTAAAGATCAGCTGCCTCCAGGAATCCATCTACAATCGTTAACTCTCTTTGATTCAAGCCAGGCTGCTCACCGAGCATTCCCTGCACCTTCTTTCCGCTACTTGCTTGAGTTCGGAAAGGATGAAGATGCGAACAGAGCTCTGGAGCTTCTTCGCAACGCTCCTGAATTGCTTTGCATTCAAAGAAAGCGTGGCGGCCCGGCAAGGGGGAGTCGTGGTAGAGGTGGGGGAGGCCAGGCTGTACCAGGCAAAGGTAAAGAGAAGAGGTTCGCAGGAGCAATGCGTGAATTGAAATTGGAAGATCAGCGAAAGATGGTTCTGGAACTTGAGTCCACCAATAGCGGAGCTGTTTCTATGTCCGATATTCTTCTTGAATATCTTCACATCCCGGTGGAGCGCTGGAATGTGGATGTAACCATCACAAAGTTGCCCCCGTCAATAGTTGTTGGATGAAAGGCGAAAAATTGTCATCCGAAGCCTCAAACCGTAAAAATCATCCACCTTCTCAGCAGTAAAACTTTTGCCAGCACGGAAGGCCATGCCACTCGAATAACCGCGTCACACAGGCTATAAAAAAATGGTCGGGATCCCTCACCGGACCCCGACACTCAAGTTAATTCAGAACCCACCCGGAATGATCAGGAGGCATACTTTCGTAAAACGGGTTTTGAAGTTGTCAGATTTGCGCATAAGATTTACTCAAGCAGCTTCGCTCTCTTTCTTTGGTGTGTCGAACCGGACACTTTGAGCTATTACTTTGACCCTGCTTCTGGGAGATCCGGACTCATCTTTCCATCGATCCTCCCGGATGCTACCGGTTACAGTTACGCGATTCCCTTTTCGCAGAAATTTTCCGCAATTTTCGGCCAGCTTCTCCCAGGCCTCTACCTGAATGTAGGAGACCTGCTTGTTCCCCTCCTTGCTGCCCCACTCGTGGTTCATGGCCAGTGTGAAGGTGGTTACCTGCTTTCCCGATGAGAGTTCTCTAGAATCGGGATCCGCCGTAAGGTTCCCGTCCAGAATTGCCAGTGATAGGTTATTCATATTGATCCTCGCTTAGTTCAGGAAGGCTCTTGCCCTCCTTACTCTACCGGGGTCGCAAAAATCGATTATGATCCGGAAAAAAAGTGCAACATTTGAATTTTTTTTTACCCCGGAGGTTTATGAAGCGATCAAAGAACAAAAAGCCTGCCGCTGAGGCACCTGATTACCTCACAGGCTATTCTCCTATGCAGCAACGGATCATTGTCGGCACCGAAGAGCGCAAGCAGGTCATTGCCGCAGCAGGGAGCGGCAAAACTCGAACCGTGGTTGGCTATGTAGAGCACCGCCTCAGAAGCGATGATACCCTATCCCACAAAATCTTGCTGTTGAGTTTCAGTCGAAAGGCAGCAGGAGAGCTACGAGATCGAATTCAGCAACGCTGGCGTTCGTCGGTGGAAATCTCCACCTTCCACTCCTTCTGTTTTCGCCATTTGCAGGAGATTCATCCTGGATTCCGGCGCCAGAGAATTGCCATAATGGAGGAACGAGAGAAGATCGAGTTTCTACAGATGATCCTGAATAAAGAGGCTGCGATCATAGGAGGTATTCCCTATGCTATCTTGCTTCAGCATCCGGACTACTTTCAGGAGACTTTCCCGGCTCTTTATAGAAAGGTTCAGCGGATGCTGAAGCGGCACAAGGCGCTCCGCGGTCTTTTTGAATATGATGATCTTATTCAAATTCTTTTAACTGATCTGAAGGAAAACCAGGTCTATCTTTTGCCACTTCGAAAAAAGTACAGGTTAATCATTGTAGATGAGTTCCAGGATACAGACCCTCAGCAACTGGAGTTTTTAAAGCAGATGAATCCCCGGGAACTGTTGGTTGTAGGGGACGACTGGCAGAGTATCTACTCTTTTCGAGGAGCTACGGTGAAGCCTTTTTTAAACTTCAGAAGGATTTTTCGCGGCGCGGCTATTTACTACCTCTCCGAAAATTACCGCAGTCTCCATCCCATTGTGGAACTGGGCAACTCTGTGATTCGGCATTCCAGCAAACAGATCAAAAAAAGTGTAAAAGCCGTTCGTCCCTCTCCGGGTGAGGGAGTTGTGTATTCCCTTTCCATGCAAAACGGTGATGATGTTGAACTGGCTGCAATTTTGAAAGCGTTTGATGGAGACTATCGTATTCTTGCACGGAGCAACTATCGTGTGGCCCGGTGGCTCCAGGCTGGCATTCACGAGGATAAAGCAATGACCATCCACAAAGCAAAGGGTCTGGAATACTTCGGAGTTATTCTGGATCTTGCAGGTGGTTGGAGCGGTGGTGGCAATGAACAACCCGATGATGAAGAGATACGCATCGCCTATGTTGGATTGACCCGCGCCAGAGATTGTCTGATTCTTTTGCATCGTCCTGAAAAGGGGGAGGATACCATGGAAGAGTATCTCTGGAAGGAGATTTTTGGAAGATCAGGACAGGCCATTCAGAAGGAGGATTTGATCAGAGTTTTGAAGGGCCGGAAAAATGAGGGTGAAGGATAATCATGGTAAAACCTCTTCTCTTTTATTCCTCGTCGATAGTGCGGATGGAGCGAATTGTGATCTGTACAGGTTTAATTGCATATACACGACCCTCTACCGCTAACCATTCGCCCACCCTCACCATGTGGCCCAGAACCTCTACAATTTCATCCTTTTTTCCGGTAAGATTGATTCGTTTCGCCACTCCTCTTCCGTTATCCGACCTTCCAGATGGAATGAACAGTCGGATGAAAAGAAGAATTTCGGGGTTGTTGCCACTTTTATCAAGATCCACCTCATGGACCTCGGTCACTTTACCTGTGACTGTAATCTCATCTCCCGGTGCCACCGGGGAGTGCGCCGCAAGGGAAGTGATTGCAAAGCAAAGATCAATGGCAACAAAGACAAAGAGGAAAAGATGATGCCGGTGTATATTCATATGGGATGAGTGCAATTGATCAGGTGAGCAGAGTCAACGAATTTACAAGCCGGGAAAGTCGGCAACTCCCGGCGGACAGTTTTTGCTGGAAATATCATATATATAACAAAAAAAGGATATTTATATGCATCACCTTTTTTTCTCTGGATCGCTTCGTTTTTTTCCCTCAAGCCTGTTGAGCGTGGATCTCCTCTCATTTTTTAGCTGCCTCATCTGGTGGGGGATTTTTGTAATTCTGTATTTCACGATGAAGAGAATACCACGTTTGACCGAAGTGGCTCTAGATGACGCGATGCCCCGGGGGGAAGAATTGCCGACAGTATATGTGGTAGTTCCAGCTCGAGACGAAGAGAAGAGTATTGCAAAATCTTTACGCTCTCTTCTGGCAATAGACTATCCTGACCTTCATGTTGTAGCGATCAATGATCGTTCTACGGATGGAACCGGTGCTATTTTGCAAGACCTGGCCCATGAGATCCCCCGTCTCCATCTGGTCCATATTGAGACTCTCCCCCCCGGCTGGTCAGGAAAAAACTATGCCTGTCACAGGGCCAGTCTTGCCATTGCCACTCTTTCGCAGAAGAAGGCACCGGATCGCATCTGGATTCTTTTCAGCGACGGAGATGTATTTCATACACCCGACTCCCTTCTCCGGAGCATTCGCCTCGCTCTTAAAACAGGCGCCGGGCATCTGGCTCTTCTCCCTAAGACCGTTGGTGGTGGAATTCTGGAGCGACTTTTTACTGGAGCATTTGGATTCTTTTTACTGCTGGGACTTCGGGCCTGGAGCATCTCCAACCCGCGTAGCAAAAGCAGTATAGGCATAGGCGCGTACAACCTGGTAAGACTGGATCGTTATCAAATTGCAGGAGGACATGAGGCTATTGCCTTTGATGTGGTAGACGATATCAAGCTGGGAATGCTATTGAAACGAAGCGGTAGTCGACAGATACTCGCTCATTCGGGGGGGCTTGTGTATTTGCGCTGGCAGGAGGGATTTTTTGCCTCTATGAGGGGACTGTTGAAGAACTTTTTTGCTGGCTTCGATTATAGCTGGATTCTCGTCTTGGCCGCCACGCTGGCTTTTCTTTTTCTGGGCATTGTTCCTCTGTATGGATTTCTTTTTTCCACCAGCATGAGTGGAATCATTGCCGGTTTCCTCGCTATAGCTTCAGCCTCGCTGCTTCATGGAATTTCGGCAAATGGCAAAAGTGGAAAGTGGATTCTAGCAGGGGTTCTTTTCCCTTTTATAGAGTGTGCACTGGCCGCTACTGTCTTCACAAGCGCGTTACTGGCTTCCATTCGTGGATATGTGGAATGGAGAGGAATGCGCTACTCTTTAAAGGAGTTGAAAGCCAGGTGTGTAAAATGAAAATTTCATGTCACCGTAAAACTGTGTCGTAGATATTCAGGCAGGGTAGCAAAAATTGATCCGATTGGACCTCGCCCGGGTGACTCTTTCTATGCCATCAAATGCCGCAGAACTTTGTTTGACAGAAAACGTAATTTGAAATAACGTAATAGAATGTCCACTTTCTGCTGCCTTTAGTTTATCTGCGATGGTTTTTAGATGGAAGAAACACCATGGCAATCGGAGGGTAAATATGAAAAAGACTATCTCTGGAATCATTGTAATACTCCTGGTGGCGGCTCTCTCGCCGGGCCTTCTTGCAAGGGAGGCGGATGGAACCCAGAAGGGGCGCTTTTATCTGGAAATCAAAGGTGGGCAGGATCAGAGTTTGGGTGGTGGTTTAAGGGATGATAAGATCCTGCAGGCAGCGTATCCACATACCGGGACGATGACCTATTTCTACGGAACCGAGGCTCAAAAGAATTTGAGTTATCTGGCTTATTCCACTGCGCCTGAGCCTCGAATGTATGCCACATATGGAGAGTTTGTTTTTGAGTATACAGTGGCCAACTGGTTTGGTGTCGGATTTGATTTTCATAACTCCCAATACACAATCAAGAATGCAAAGAGCAAGTTTATCCCTGACGTGTTTGAGACTGGATGGGCCCTTTTTTTCATGCTCTCAAATCAGTCACCCTTTTTCCGGGATAACGTCATATTGCTGGAGACTCTCCAGCCCATAATGCGTCGCAAAATCCAGGTTTTTAACATTGCAACTACAGATTTTAATGCAACTTTTCATATTCTCAGCCACAAAATGGTGGATCCCTATTTTCGTTTTTTCATCGGAGTAGGAAGGGAGAACTACTCCCGGAAGGCTGTAATTCGACTTGGTACATCGTTTGGTTTGCGACTCTATATGTCTCATATGTACCTGCTGGCAGAAGTTTCGGGTGCAGGGAACTTGCTTCAGGTATCAGGATCGAGCGGCAGCAACGGCGACAGTGGCGGAGATGTATGGAAAGATATCAGTGAGGGTTATGCGCAGATGGGGCTGGGTGTGACGCTCTAACTCTCGGGCCACAGGTTTCCAGTTGCTACTTCGGCGCTCCTCTTCCAAAACCGGGGCCTCTACCTCCCCGCCGACCTCCGGGGGTTGCATAGCTGTACATGAACTCCGCAATCTTCTGCAGGCTAGCATCTGGCACTTCCACGATGGGCGCCATGGCACCAAACTCACTACGAGCATAAGGCATCAGGGATTTTGCCGGATCCGGAGCCTTTGTATAAGCCACAATGGCTGCCACAAACTGCTCTTTGTTGCGATATTTCATGGCATAGTGTCTGGAAATTCCGAAAACGGGTGGAGCTTTGTTCGGAGGAGGAGAGATGGTATGGCAGGTACCACAATGAATGGAGAACAATTCCCGACCACTATCGAGGTTACCAGCCAGATCAAGAGCAGGTTTCATCTTAGCTAGAGCCTC
>JBNLFC010000176.1:0-7609 GCA_050305335.1 Leptospirales bacterium | reverse complement strand
AAAGGTGCCTCTGTTTCTACTTCAGGGGAGACACGATCATGTGACTCCATCCGAGCTGGTGCAGGAATTTTTCGAGAAAGTGAAGGCTCCAAAAAAACGTTTAGTCTGGTTTGAAAAGTCGGCCCACCATCCTATGTATGAAGAGCCAGCCAGATTTGACACAATCCTCATAGATGAGGTTTTACCCTTGTGCCATGAAGGAGCTCAAAAGCATTGATGTCTTCTGAAGCTGTGCCAGCAATGTGGGATACAGTAATGCAGCTTTTTTTGATATTTATATGATGAATGTTGCAGTGGGCAATCCGGCAAATATTTCATTTGCTACTAATCCAGATGAGGAAGGACTATTTCCATATTTTCGGGAAAATATTAGCAATTTTGTCGCGATATACACAGTCAGTCTGCACTACTCTTACCACCCTCCTGGCTCAAACTCATTCGATCCTTTTGTCAGGTTGGGCTCTGGATACGGAAACTCAACGGTTATGGAAGACAATTTTTTCCAG
Organism: Leptospirales bacterium; assembly: GCA_050305335.1. Lineage (GTDB taxonomy): Bacteria > Spirochaetota > Leptospiria > Leptospirales > Leptonemataceae > JBNLFC01. The sequence goes on along the minus strand of JBNLFC010000176.1, from coordinate 7,103 downwards.
CTTACATTTTTAAATAGAATTTATTAATCTTCTATAGCGTCAGGATTAACGTAGTTTTTTATCAAAAGCGCATACCTTACACGAAGGACTTCCCCTTTCTTTCAAAGCCACTCGCTCAGTAACGTGGATGAAAGAAGAACACCCAATGCGAAGGAAAAGAGATTCAACCGCATAAAGAGAGGCGCAATGACACCCCTTCGTTCCTCCTGACGCAGATCTCGCTGCTCCCGCACTACCCTCCATATTCGAGAAGAGTCCCGCAAGAGCCAGACTGCAAAAAGACAGACCAACAGCGTCAATGCCGGAGAGCGTAGACGCCAGTAAAGCGGTAACTGCAGTGCATAAACAGCAGTTGCCCACAGCCATATCAAAGTAATCCGCAATAAACCCTGCTCCCCCAGCAATCCTCCCATTGTGGGGATAGGAACAGGCGCGTAATCTTTACCGTATTTTAGATAGATCAAAAAGGTGTGGGGAATTTGCCAGATCAGATAGAAACCGGCCAGAGAATAGAGAGCGGCATTACTCCACCCACCATGACCTGCGCTATTGCCGATCAATGGAGGTATGGCTCCCACAAGAGCTCCAGGAATCAGTGCGAAAGCAGTGATTCTTTTCAGTGGAGTGTAGACTCCGTTATAGAGAAATATCGCCAGAAGTCCCAATGCTGCCGAATGAATCCCACAGAGGCTGTATAGCAATGCAAGACCCGGAACGATCGAACCGAAAACAAACGCAGCAGCAAGCCAGGGAGAAAGAAGTCCCGAGGCCAGAGGACGAAGGCGAGTGCGCAGTGCATGACTATCCTGATTGCGATCCTGCAGGTTATTCAAAAGCGCGGCACCTGAACTCAAAAGAAAAATCCCCGCACTCAGCACAACGATGGATCCGAACCAGGAGCCAGGGGGGGAAGCTCTTCCCCTCCAGGCCAGAACGAATCCAGGAATGGAGGATAACGCGGCTGCCAGGGCAATGCGCGGTTTGGTGGAAGCAACCAGATAGTTCAGCGTAAGCAACAGAGTCGACGCCCACTCCATTCCGGGATTTACTCTGCTTCGCTCTGCTTCCGTGCCAGCCATTGATCGAACTCCTTTCTGGGTATAACATGCAGCCGGGAGATCATGTAAGAGTGCCTGGTTCCGCAGTACTCGGCACAAAGAATTTCGTAGTCACCTGGTTTCTCCGGTACAAACCAGACCGTGCTTTTCATGCCTGGAACGAGGTCCCGTTTGATTCTCATTGCAGGCACATAAAAACTATGTATAACATCATTGGACTTCAGATTCAATCGAACCTTTTCCCCCTGAGGCAAATAGAGTTCAGGAGAAACCACGCCATTTTTGTATTGAAAGCTCCAGAACCACATCTGTCCCTGAACGTCCACTTCCATGGCGTCTTCGGGCAGTGTAAAAGCGTCCACATAGCCTTTCAGTCCTATAAAAAACATAGCAATCACAAGCAACGTGGGAATCACGGTCCAGAAGATTTCCAGTTTGAGATTCCCTCGGATTACAGTGGGATTGGGATGACGTCGGTTGCTGTAGCGAATCAGGAAGAAGAGCATCAGGAGAGTGATCAGAAGCAGAAAAAAAATGGATATCGCTGCCACAAAGTAGAAAGCAAAATCGAAAGATTCCGCAATGTTGGATGCTCCATTGATCATTCTTTCCCTCCTGTCAACGATAGATGGGGTCCATGAAAGCCAGCGCGATTAAAAACAGAAGTATGAACAATGTCATTGCCACCAACCGTCGTAGCGCAGGAACTTCATGTCTCAAATGCATGAAATAAATAAAGACAAAATAAGCTTTCACGGCCGCAATGGATACGGCGGCTACAATACCCGGCACAGGCAGGGGGAGCTCATGGAGCAATGTGGTCAGGGCAGTCAGAGACAGTAGAACCAACCAAACCATAGCGGCTACGCGGAAACCGCTCCATACATTCTCCCCTATCTTTTTCATACCGGAGTCACTCCCACAAGTATTCCTGAATCTCTGTCCCGAATCCCGGGATCATTTTAAGGGACGCAACATGCACCAGTTTTGCGACTGCACGTTATACAAGGTAAAAAAAAGGAAATAAAAAAATCCATATAATATCCACCAGGTGCCAGTAAAGGCCACTATTCTCCAGAAAAAGGTGGCTCTCATCGGGCAACCTTCGAGCCACCTTTGACATCGCAAATAAAAATACGAAGATCCCGACGATCACATGAATTCCATGGAGTCCGGTCATAAGGTAGTAGAGACCAAAAAACATGTTCACACCCGGGGCTTCCAATAAGAGCTTTTCAGATCCGGGATAAATGCCCGCTGCGATTTTCGCACTCCATTCGAAATACTTCACTGTCAGAAACGATAATGCAAGGGCTATGGTAGAGGCGATAAAAAAGAAAGTCAGAGCCTTTCTTTTCAGTTTTAAAGACTCCAGAGCAAATACCACAGTGAGGCTGCTTGTAAGAAGGATCACGGTATTGGTTGCCCCCGCCGCAATATTCAAGTGTGTAGAAGCTTCTTTAAAAAAAAAGGCGTATCTATAACGATAGAGTGAGTAGAGCAAAAAAAGGCCACCAAAGAGCATCAGCTCAGTAAAAAGAAAAAGCCACATTCCGAATCTAGCATCTGCAGGTTGCAGATGATGCTTGTCCATAACCTCTTCACTCATGCTCCATCCTCCGGAAAGCGTTCCCTCAGACGTTGATAACCATCCAACGGGCTGGTGGAAAAATTAAGCAAGGGCGGAGGCGTAGGAACTGACCACTCCAGAGTTCTGCCACATTCCCAGGGGTCGGGGGAATCGAGTCTGGTGGAACGAATGCCCACCAACAGATTGCTGATCGTGCCAACAAGGCCTGCAACCATGATTACAGCACCTGTACTGGCCACGACGTGCAGGGAATGAAAGCGAGCCAGATGATCGTAGTAACGACGGGGCATTCCTGCCAGCCCCAGAAAAATCATACTTCCATAGAAAATGTTGAACCCGATGAACAGGAGGGCGAGAAAAACATAGGCCCGTTTTTTATCGTACATCCTTCCAAACATTTTAGGATACCAGTAGTGTATGGCGGCCAGAAAGGAAAAACCTGTTCCTCCAAAAACAATGTAGTGAAGGTGTCCCACGACGAAATAGGTGTCATGCAGGTAGATATCCACGGAAAGGGTGCCCTGAAAAACTCCTGTAAGCCCGCCCACAGTGAACAGAAAAATAAAGGCTGCGGCATAGAGCATGGGAGGCTCCAGATGAATAGAGCCTTTGTAGAGAGTGGCAACCCAGTTAAAAACCTTGATGGCACTGGGAATGGAGACCAGAAAAGTGACAAAGGAAAAAATCACGGCTGACACAATACTTTCTCCGCTGACAAACATATGGTGGCCCCACACCAGAGATCCGGCGAAACCGATAGCAATGGTAGAGTAAACAATTGCACTATATCCGAAAATGGATTTGCGTGCAAAGACCGGAATGATTTCGGATATGACTCCCATGCCCGGAAGGATCATAATATAGACAGCCGGATGTGAATAGATCCAGAAGAGATGTTGAAAAAGCAGTGGATCACCACCTCTGGCTGGATCGAAAATACCCACATTCAGAATCCTTTCAGCAGCCACCAGAAGAAAGGTAATCCCTATAATCGGTGTTGCAAGAATCTGAATCCAGCCTGTAACATAGAGAGACCAGGGAAAGAGAGGCATTTTCATCCAGGTCATACCCGCCACCCGCAAACGCTGTATCGTGGTGACAAAATTGATGCCCGTCAACATGGATGAGAAGCCGAGAATGAAGGCGGCCAGAACCGCCAATGTTACGTTAGTTCCTGTCCTTGTACTATAAGGAGCGTAGAAAGTCCAACCCGTATCCGCAAAGCCAGGTCCCGAAAAAAGAGCCACTGCCGCCAGAAGAGCGCCGGTAACATAAACCCACCAGCTCAATAGATTGAGTCTGGGAAAGGCGACATCTTTCGCTCCGATCATGATAGGCATAAAGAAATTGCCGAAAACCGCGGGAAGCCCGGGAACCACGAAGAGAAAAATCATGATCACACCGTGAAGCGTAAAGGCCTGGTTATAGGTCTGGGGCTCCATAATGGTGGAGCCCATGGCAAACTGCTCAATGCGCATTATAAGACCCAGGGTCATACCCACTGCAAACATGGTAGATAGGGAAATCAGATAAAGAATTCCGATCCTTTTGTGATCGGTAGAAAAGATCCAGGAAAAAAGGGGAGAGGAGAAAGGTCGCTCTCCATAAAAATCGTGCGTTACACTGCCAGAGTCGGTTGTCATTCATCCCCCCCCTGACTACGGTGTCTCATACGTTTTCGTAGAATGATCAGAAATATGGCTGCCACGAGAATGATTAGAGCACCGGAAACCCTGGTGATATCCAGTACGTATCTCTTTTGACCTGGATCATAGCGAAAGCAGGTCAATAACGTCTTTCGAATAGTCTGCCCCACCCTGCCCTCGGAAGCCTCTGTGAGTGCCATCTCTATGTCCAGCGGGAGATATTGCCTGCCATTAATATATCGGATAATTTTTCCCTGAGGCGAAAGAATGACCAGCGTCCCCGGATGGAGGTAGCCGTCACCCTGTACTGTAAAGATATAACCGACACTTTCTGCCAGCCGATGGATTGCCGCATCTTTTCCTGTAAGAAATGACCAGGCTGCGGGCAAATCCGGGCTTTTCACCGGCGCCATGAGCGAAGACTTTTTTTCAGCAGCCATTTCTGGCGTCTCGTGAGGATCTATGCTCAAGGTTATGACCTGATAATCTTTACCTGGAACCAGAGAGACCTTATCCAGAGCCTTTGCCAGATCCTCCAGCATCGGTGTGCAGATGCTTTTACAGCGATAGTAGTTGAGAGTTAGAATCGCAGGTTTGCCCATCAGTTCCTTGAGAGAGTGGACTTCGCCGATTTCATTTCTGAAAGATAGGTGAAGAGGAATGGTCTGACCGCTCCGGTCCATTAGATCTGCACCGGATTCGTAAGTCTCTATGTGAGAAAAGATTGCCCCCGGGGGTAAAACAGCAAAACCGACTGCTAATAAAAGGGAAAAAAAGCCCCTCTGTGAAGATGGCATCGATCCGAAGTTAGGATAAAAATTACGCTTCAACCATAAAAAAAAAGAATTGCCTTTCCTTTTTTATACCTCATGACAGCAAAGGATTTGCGAATAAACATAGGTTCAATCATAGATCCGACATTTACTGCCATCGTGGAAAAACAAACTTCCTTAGCAGGCTTCTATGCTCCACTGCACCTGCAATCAAAGCCCTTCAAAAGGATCAACGCGGGTAACGCCATATACTTTATCAAAGGCAGAATCCGGACTCCAGATAGAAAGAGTGTGCTCCTTCATCACCAGCGCCGCATGAAGCGAGCGAGAAAAACCGATGGAATAGCGCGCATCTAGATGAAAGGCTTGCTCCAGATCCTGATGCTCCGTCACCAGTAAAGAATCTATCAACGGCTCCATGAGAGAAAGAAAACGAACAGCACCCTCACGCACTCCCCGGGACCGGAGCGCCGAATGCAACTCCTCATAGGCATGAATAGAAGAAACCAGCACTCCGCCTTCGTTAAAAGTATTCTCTATTTTCTTTAGTATATGCTCACGGGCACGTCCACCGTGCGCCAGCAAAAAAAGGAGATCAGCAGCGAGATAGTAACGACTCATCAATCGCTTCCCCAGAGAAATTGGGAAACCTCATCCAACAAATCATGGAGAGAGGGATCTGCCTCCCGTGGCACAATGGAATCCCCGGCTGGATCGACTCTTTTCTCCTGCGCGATCAATGAAAATTCACGCAACTTCTGCAAATGCTGCCGGGATTCCACAGGAAGCGAAGGTCGATAAACACGATCCACGGCGTTGCGAACAATATCTCCCATAGACTGGCCCCGCTGACGGGCAATATCTTTGATAAAATTGAACTGTTCTTCGGAGAGAAGAACTTGCAACCTTCGATTCAATTCTTGCATCCAATCAAAAACTATAAGAGATTCTTTTTTGTCCAGCGGAATGCAACCCTGGTGGAACGCTGAGTCAACGAAGCAGCTTCCTCCACCATTGCCAGCACTACTGCTTTTCACCTGTAGTTTGTCATCCACTCTACAGCAGCCACACTGATGGAGACCGTTTAACAATATGGACTTTCCGCCCTGCGGGACCCGGCGGTATGAATTATGGAACCGTACCGGGCTAAAAAAAAAATAGCAAAGTGTAAAAATCAAAGCACGAAGTGAGAGTCTCATAAAGACATCCCGTAGCCATGGCCTCCGGGTGGAAGAGCGCATGACTGGAAGAAGCCCATAATAACCCGCCCTGGTGTATAAAGCGACAAAGGAATTTAATGGCAGATGGACAAAGAATTTAATAGATATGAGCGAGTTGCCATACGTGGAGTAAGCCCTCAGATCGAAAGCGGGCAATTCCCGGTGAAACGAGTACAGGGTGACACCGTAGTTGTGGAAGCCAACATCTTTGCAGATGGTCACGACGAGCTTGCGGCATTGCTCCTCTGGAGAAAAGAGGACGCCCCACGCTGGCATGAAGTGCCAATGCGAGCTCTGGGCAATGACCGATGGCAATCTTCATTTGTTGTAACCGACCCGGGGCAATACCATTTCAAACTCTCTGCATGGATTGATGAGTTCAAGACCTGGCGAAATCAGTTGGAAAAGCGTTTGAATGCTGACCAGGATGTATCAGTAGACCTTTTGATTGGAGCGCAGATTCTGTCCACTGGCACGGCAGAGGTTAAGGAAGAGAATGCCAGCGCACTTTTGGATTGGGCTGCGATTTTAAAAGGGAGTGACTCACTCGAATCCCGTATCCAGGCTGCGTTGAGTGAAGAACTATTCAATTTCATGGCCACAAAAGGCCCTCCCCATCATACCGTCACTTATTCCAGACAGCTTTCTGTCCTTGTAGATCCACCCCTGGCCCGCACCTCTGCATGGTATGAAATGTTCCCTCGTTCCTGCTCCCCCACTGCTGAACTCCACGGAACCTTCCGTGATGTTGTAAAGCAGCTATCTTACATTGAAGAAATGGGCTTTGATATTCTGTATCTGCCTCCAATCCATCC
>JBNLFC010000175.1:0-7616 GCA_050305335.1 Leptospirales bacterium | reverse complement strand
CTATAGAAGCGAGTTCATCAGCTTAATTCATAAGGCAAAAAACCTTTCAAAATAAGCGTCTTCAGGCAGAACTCCTTTTTTTTCAATTTTCCAGCACCTGTCCTGTAAGAGGGATGGGTGCTGGAAGCGTTTTTAAATAAACTCTTTTAGAATTCCTCACCAGCAGATTTCTGAGTTTCCGGGTGGGTAAGATAGTAGCGAACTGTGACGGCCTGTATTAGATAATATCCGTAGAATGAGACAACCTGTACGGCAAAAGCAAGCACGAGGTAAAACCCTCCCATGATTGTTTTTCCAGAACTCGTGGTTGAATTGTTGACTGGAGGGAACTCTCTCGCGGCCCTTCCAGCATGTTGAAAAAATTCCGTAAAGTAAGGAATGTACAAGATTACTGCGATCAAAATAATCGCCAGCATTGCAAGGAGATAAAATTTATAAAAAAATGAAAAATTATTTTGCAAATAGGAGAAAGACTTCCTGATCTCTTTTTTTTCATGATTGCATACATGAATCACCAGCAGGTTCATAAAGCTCTGGATCAGCGGATTTACAAGGATAGCAAAAATAAAAAAGGCTACCAGCATCACCGCTACCATAACTCCTCCATTGATTTCAGGCGTCTTAATAAAGAGCTTTATCAAAACAGACGAACCCGAGGCTATCATTGCTACAACAATGAAAAAGGCAATAGCCAATGCAAAAAATAAGGGAATCAGTTCAATTGCTTTCCATATTAATCTGGGAAATCTTTTCAATGCGACAATCAGTGAAGATAGAATGGATTCAGGCTGATCCGACATAACCTGGATGGCAATTCGAGTGATGTAGAGATAAAAAATTGACAATAGGACAGAACTGGAGATGAAAACAATCAGAAAGATTTCTATGAAAAGCTTCGCGAAAGCTTTTGTGTCTTGCGGGTTTGTATTTTCGTGTGGTATGAACCGTGTTAACCCAAAAAGCGCAACGAAAAAAACAACAACAAAAACCCCGGGGCCTGCCCAGAAGTAGACCGGAAATTTTTTTGCCTGTACTAATGCACCTTTCAAAACCTTCATTATTTCGCGCATAATGCCTCCTTAACTCAAAGAAAAAAATCATCGAATTTTTCCTGCAAGTTTATAAGCGATAATTCCTATAAATTCTTTAATAGCATAGCTGCTATGCAATAGATCGGCCGGAGTGGGAAAGAAAGCCTCCGGTCCTCGATATCCTCTTAGAGAATGGTAATCCACCGGGAACGGTGTGATCCGGATCCCCTGATTTTCAAAGAGCATTGCGCTGCGGGGCATATGGAAGGCAGAGGTTACTAATATTGCACTTTTCCATTTGTAACGTCTGACCAACTCCATGGTGCGGTCTCGATTTTCAGCAGTATTGCGTGAATTAGCTTCTACGATGATTCGTTTACTTTCCACTCCGTGTTGAATCAGCCAGCGACTCAGAATTGTGGCTTCGCTCTCTCCCTGGCCACTGAGAAGGCCCGATCCACCACTGATGATGAGCTCTGGCGCTTTTCTCGCTGTTAGAAGGTCCTGGGCTGCAAGTACCCGATCTACGCTTCCCAGGAACTCCGGCCGATCCGTGGGAGGGGCCAGCGGGTTCACCATTCCGCACAAAAGGATGATACCATCCGCAGGCGTGGTTTCGACAAGTGCTTTATATGGATAGCGATCCTCCATGCGGGAAATGAGAAAAGAAGAGCCCGGATTGATGGAGAGCAAATAGATCGTCCCCCAGAAAAGGAGTCCCGCAAGACGCATTTTCCCCCGTTTTAGCCTGAGGATTAAGTAGAGGGTGAACCAGAGTAGCAAAGGATACGGAAAAAAAATTGCGCTTAAGATCTTGGAGAGTGCAAAAAACATACCCTTTTCTCCTGTCTAAAAAGGTGAATCATCGCTCTCAAATTTCCACTATTCTGGAAAATGTGTATATTTTTCAGGCATATTTCGAGAACTGCCTCGAGAGAACTGGTTGCATTCCAAACAATATGAAAAATAAATAGGCGATATAGTCGAAGCCGTCGTGAAATCGTACAGTCTATTTTGTGCAATGATACAAATCTCGGGCAACTTTCCTCTGAATGTTCAGCAATTCCAGAAAAAATAGGAAGGATGCAGAGAAAAGTTCCACTGACTGAGGCAGCAGGAGAGCATTAAATGCAGCAAGATATTACCAGCCGTGAGGCATTGACCTTCATAAGCGAAATTACTAAGGCCATGAACCACAGCGATGAGCCCGACGGAGTTCTGGACCAGATACTCTATGCGTGTATGCAAAGTACAGGTGCTGATTCGGGAAGCATTATGCTTCTGGACAATGATCGCCAAACTCTCACAATCCGAGCTTCCCGTGGTTTCAATGTGAGCGGGGATGCTTACACGCTACGTATTGGAGAGGGTGTCACAGGCTGGGTGGCCCTGCATGGAGAAAGTCGCATTGTCAATGATGCGGATCGGGAAGCCGATTACATCAAGCTGAAGGAGGAGTTACTTTCGGAACTGGCCGTGCCTATGATTGTAAAAGAGGGGGTCATCGGAGTTCTGTCCGTGGACTCATCTAAACGTAATGCGTTTACAGACAATCATCGTGATTTTCTTGCAATCATGTCCAATCTTGCAGCCAGAATTTTCATTAATCTTCAAGATAACCGCCTTCTGAAAATGCGCGATAGGTTCCAGCGGGTGATGATTGATATTTCACGCGTGGTCACCAATTCGCTAAAATTGGAGGACATCTTTGAGCAAACCATGAGCATCACGGAAAAGGCGTTCCGATTGCATCGCAGTACTCTTTTTCTTTATGATCGAGAGGAGGATGTTTTGAAGGTGGCCGCTTCCATTGGACCTGGCAGGGAAGAGTCCTTAAGGGTTCGCTATGCTCCCGGGGAAGGAATTACGGGTTCCGTTTTTTTAAACAAGCAATCAATTTTTATTGCACACGCAGGACGGGAGCCCGGGTTCCTGAATCGCATGAAGACCATCTCGCCCGGCGAAGATATGGGCTATTTCTGTACGCCAATTTTTTCCGGGACCGATGTGGTCGGCGTATTTTCCACTTTTACAGATCATCACCAGGGTATAACCGATCCGCAGATTATCATTGAATTTCTTGAAATTTTAGGATCTTTCATTTCTCAGGCCATCACGATACAGAAGTTAATCGCAGAAGAGACCAGGGTCATTCAGTTCGAAAACCTGCAATTGAAACAGGAGCTTTCCAACAAATATAAATTTGGTTCTCTCATAGGTCGTTCCGCTTTAATGCTCAAGCTTTATGAAAAAGTAAGAATCATTGCCGATTCGCGCGCTTCCGTTCTAATCACAGGAGAGTCCGGTACCGGCAAAGAGTTGATCGCTTCGGCCATTCACTACAACAGTCCGCGAAGAGATAAACCTTTTATTAAAATTAACTGCGCCGCGATTCCTGAAAACTTGCTGGAGAGTGAACTTTTCGGCCATAAAAAGGGTTCTTTTACCGGTGCCATTGCCGACAAGAAAGGCAAGTTTGAGATAGCCGATGAGGGAACGATTTTTCTGGATGAAATCGGTGAGCTGGATATGAATCTCCAATCCAAGCTGCTGAGGGTCCTGCAGGAGAGAGAGATTGAACCCATTGGCGGTCGATCGCGGCAGGTGGACATTCGTGTGATTGCCGCCACCAATGCCAACCTGGAGGAACTGATCGCTCGCAAAGGATTTCGCGCCGATCTTTATTACCGATTGAATGTCATTCACTTAAAAATCCCGGCTTTGAAGGAACGCAAAGAGGATATTTTACTGCTGATGGATCATTTCATCGAAAAATATAATCAAGAGAATCAGAAAAAAATCAAAGGAATCGACCGTCAGGTGATTCAATTGATGGAAAACTATGATTGGCCGGGTAACGTTCGTCAGCTGGAAAATGTAATTGAACGTGCAGTGGTCCTGGCTCAGGGTGAAGTGATTCGTGTGGAGGATTTCCAGGACTCCACTCTTCCCTTCATGCAAACATCAACTGGCGAAGAGGGAGACGGTGGAGACGGATCTTTATCCGGAGCTGGCGAAACCACGGAGTTGACGGATCGCATGCTCCTTTCCGATGATAAGCTGGTGGAAATGGATGGTCGCGTTTATGACACGGTTATAGAAGAAGTGGAGCGCCGGCTTATTTTGCTTGCTCTGCGCAAATTTCGATATACTAAAACCAGGGCGGCCAGGTTTCTAGGTATCAATCGCAATACACTGGATAAGAAAATTAAAGAACTGAGCATAGACTATTGATTTTAAATGGTCCGGACTATTGCCTATCCAGCAGAACGTTATTGAGATGAGTGCGCCCAGCCTCTGCAGCGGCCTTCAGGGGAAGGCCTTTGCCCAGATAGCCGCAAATAGCTGCGCTCAAAATGCATCCAGTTCCACGGGTATTTCGTCTATCCTGGAATGGAAATGATATCGAATAAAAGTCGTTTCCATCAAAAAGGGTATCAGTGACTTTCCCTGTTTTTTCGATTTCTTCAAATGCATGGCCACCCTTGAGCAGAATGGGCGTTCCCCATTGGTCATAGAGTTCCCTGATAAAATCATTTTTCTCTGTTCCTGCCCCTGCTTTTTTTTGCAGTAATTTCTCAGCTTCAGGAATATTCGGTGTGATCAGAGTAGCAATACTGAAAAGTTGAAAAAGAGATTGCATCGCATCGTCTGTTAACAGTGATTCCCCCGACGTGGCGGAAAGGACGGGGTCAATTACAAGAAATGGGAGCCTGTCCTTACGTTGGTTTAATACTTGCGCTACTGTTTCTACTATTTTTCGGGAAAAGAGCATTCCACTTTTCATGGCCAGAACATTCTGGTTTTGCAGCACAATGTTGAGCTGGCACTCCACCATCGAGGGGTCGATGCCCTGGGTGGAGAGCACTCCTTCATGATTCTGACAGGTGACCGCGGTGATGACCGATGATCCATGGAGGCCCAGTGCGGCAAATGTCTTCAAATCCGCCTGGATGCCTGCATGACCGCTGCAGTCGGAGCCTGCGATGGTAAGAAGAGCATCGGCAGGTTTCGGGGTCTTATGCAAATTGTCCGATTTGTTCTTATCGTTTTTCATAGCTTAAATCCGCATTCCAGAAAGAAGGAGTTATCTGATTTCAAGGGACTGTATGAGTATCTCGTAAAAAGCTGCAGGGCTGAGACGTTTTTCATCATGCATTCGGACAATCTGGGTTACGTTATTGCGAATTTGTAATTTGATTTCTGAATCTGCCTGGGATAGTTCAAGAATTCGATGAACCAGAGTGCGTATTGCGCCGGCAATTCTTGTAAAAAAAGCATCTTCCCAGGAAGAGTGGGCTCCATAGGTGGTGAGGATGTTTCTCAATTCTCCAATTCGAAATTCCGAAAGGATGTTGAAGTATTGGGCCGTATCCCAGCTTTTTCCACTTCCCAGGCGTGCGGTAAAAATTTCAATGGCCTCGCCCATGGCTTCTATTTCCAGACAGGCCCGATAAACGGTAAGATTCCCGGAGTCCTGATCGGCCTGGAGGTAAGCATTAAAATTTGAATACTCAGCAGATAATTGGAGATCGCTCAGCGATGCAGACTCGTTTAAAATATCCGAAAAAATATGATAATTTTCAGACGTCAGAAGACCGGTTTCTTCGGGTGCGGCTAAAACCAGCTGAACAATGTTTTCCACGCGATTGGCAAGATAGATCAGATATTCATATTTCGCCTGCATTCTCTGGTCGGGAATGAGCCCGGCAATGTTCTGGTAATGTAAAATATTTAAAAAGTTATATAAGTGAAGAGTGACCCTTACGATGGTTTCTATGGAACATCCTGTCTTAATCACCAATCGATGAAAGTAGAGGATCCCGGTATCGTGTATAATTCGATTTACTACCATACTGGAGATGATATGTTTTCGTAAAGGATGGTAGACCACTTCGTCAGGAAATTGTTTATGAATGACCGGAGGAAAATAGTCGTAGAGATACTGTAAATAGTAGTCCTCTTCCAGTGAAGGGGCGGTTTCGAGGGCATTGCGGGCTGCCATTCTCACATAACCCAGAAGCGTAGCTAGATTGGGCCTGGACAGAGGTTGGTGCTGCGACTCCAGTTGATCCAGCCTGGTTTCGTTAACAATTGCCTCTTCTTTCCTGTTGAGGAGGTCTTCACGGGATAGCCATCGAATGAGTCCGCGATAATATGGAATCTCTTTTGCGGAGCGTATTTCGTCCAGAGAAAGCATCAGGTTGGTTTCGCGATTATGCGAAAGAACGTGCTCAATCATAAAATCTTCACACTGACGAATCAGTTGATTTCGTTCTTCAAATGATGAGATCTTCCCTTTCCGCAGCAGCATATCCAGAAGTATTTTTAGATTCACTTCGTGATCGGACATGTCAACGCCACCGGAGTTGTCCACCGCGTCGGTGTTCAAGCGAACTCCGTGTTCAGCCGCTTCCACCCTGCCGCGTCTGGTGACGCCGAGGTTTCCTCCCTCAGCGATAACCGAACAGTGCAATTCCCTGGCGTTTACTCGTACACGATCATTGGCCGGGTCCAGTACTTCAAAGTGAGACTCTTCCTCAGCTTTTATGTAGGTGCCGATCCCACCGTTCCAGATCAGGTCCACCGGTGAGAGGAGCAAGGCGCGAATCAATTCAAGACCGGAAAGTTGCCTGGCTTTGACGCCCAGGGTATTTGCCAATGAGAGAGGAATCTCAATGGAGCGAGCATCCCGATCGTATATGCCACCACCAGACGATATGAGAGAGGTGTCGTAGTCGTTCCAATCAGCTCCTTTTTCGAAAAGACGTTTTCTTTCAAAAAATGAGCGCTCTGGATCCGGATCAGGATCAATGAATATAAAGTGGTGATTGAAAGCCGCGATGAGCCTGAGAGATTGCGAAAGCAGCATTCCATTTCCGAAAACATCGCCGCTCATGTCGCCGATTCCAATTACAGTAATTGAGTCCGCATGAGGATCCCTTCCCATTTCGAGGAAATGGCGTTTCACCGATTCCCATGCTCCTTTTGCAGTGATACCCTGTTTTTTGTGATCGTATCCATAGCTACCACCCGATGCAAACGCATCGTTGAGCCAGTAATTCTGTCGTTGAGCGAGTTTATTGGCCAGGTCGCTGAAAGATGCAGTTCCCTTATCGGCAGCCACTACCAGATAGGGATCAGGCTCATCCAGAACGGTTACATTGAGAGGGAGAATCGCTTGACCATCCATGCTTAGATTATCCGTGACGCTGAGCAGCGCTGTGATGAAGCTCCGGTAAGCCTCCCGACCCATGTTTTTCATCTCCTGAATAGAGAAGATTTCACCAGGGTAGGTTCTCAGAACGAATCCACCCTTGCTTCCATCGGGAACAATGAGAGTGTTTTTAAGCATTTGTGCTTTCATCAGACCGAGAATTTCATTGCGATAGTCGTCATATCGATCGGACCAGCGTATTCCGCCCCTTGAGATTTTTCCATGGCGGAGGTGAATGCCTTCTACACGTTCTCCGTAGACAAAAATTTCAACAATTGGTGAGGCTGAGTTGGTTCCTGGCATTTTGCGGGTATCAATTTTGAACGCTAGAGTATGGGATGCGTGAAAATAGTTAGGCCTAAGGATAG
>JBNLFC010000174.1:0-7620 GCA_050305335.1 Leptospirales bacterium | reverse complement strand
AGCCCCAACAAAAATTTATAACAACCAGCTAAACAAAATTATATGAGACTTCTAAAAATACTCATTGCTATTCTTGTTTTATCAATTTCCTGTTCACCCAAAGTCAAAAATTTTGAATCAGAAATAAAATTATATTATGAAAAATAAAATGTATCTTTTTTTTCTACTTACTCTGCTCGCTTTTTTTCAGTGTGAAAAAAGAAATCCTCTGGAGGATGCTCCACGAATTCATCCACACCGTTCTCCAGAAACCATCAATATGCTGAAAAAACGCAAGCTCTGGCTGGAAGCGCGGCAGGGACAAGACTATCAGATAGCTAATATGAGCAACACAAAAGAGGATGCCATCCTTCATTTTCTGGAAGCGATTCGACAGGATCGTCAGACTGAAGTAGATCGATGGATCTTTAATAAAAAAGAGTACACCGAAATGCTCTGGCCTAACTTCCCGGAGGAAAAGACACTGGACCCTGGTATGGATCCTGAGTCCCTCTGGAAACTTCTAACTGTAAAACGAGGTATGGGGTATCTGGACATCAAGCGTGCCTTTAAGAGAAACGGAAATGGTGATTTTATTCTGGATCGTATCGACTGGCGCGGAGATGATGTAAGAGATTACGGACCCTTCACCATTCATATTCTTGACGCCCTTTATGTAAAAATGGGTGGCAGACTGATTCGACTTGAGCAGATCAAGTTTGTGATAGAATACAAAGGAAAATTTAAGGTCGCTTATGTTACAACCGGGTGACAGAGGCTTTGTTGTCAAATTGTAACCGATTCACCATCAAAGAGATACAACCCTTCGGTAGAGTTTTTTCACGATTGAACAGGTCAATGCCACTACTTCTGGTCTGTTTAATTCGATGAAGAGCGAAGGTATACAATCTCAATGAGCTTCCAATTTTTTTTAAAACGATTTTCTCTCCCCGCCTGTATAATGCTTTTAATTAGTTTTGTCAATCCACCACTGCTGCATGCAGAGCAGAGTGCCAGGTTGCAGGGTCAGGTGATCGATTCAACTACCGCATCTCCGATCTTTGGTGTGTCGGTTCTAATTCAGGAGGCAAAGGGATTCGGTCAGACAGACTTTGACGGCAAATACTCCATTGCAGTAGCACCTGGAGACTACACTGTAGTGTTTCAGATGGTAGGGTATTCGCCTGTAACCAGGAATATTACAGTAACGCCAGGTGTTACAAAGGTGAATGTTACGCTGGGAGTTCAGACGATGAAAGCCCTGGAAGTGCAGGGTAGGGCGTTAAACAATACCGAATCTTCCATGCTGAATTTGCAGAAAAAATCGGCGGTTGTTTCCGACGGCATAAGTTCGGAAGCGATTAAAAAGAGCCCGGATTCCAACGCCGGCGATGTGCTGAAGCGAGTCACCGGGATCACTCTGATCGGTGGTAAATATGTGTTTGTTCGGGGATTGGGGGAACGTTACTCAAATACTGAGCTCAACGGTTCGGTTTTGCCTTCACCGGAGCCGGACAAGCGCGTGGTTCCTATGGATATCTTCCCTGCCAGTCTGATTAAAAACATTCGAGTGGTAAAAGGTTTTTTACCAGAAGATTCGGGCGAATTCTCGGGGGGACTGGTAAAGGTGGAAACCATCGATTATCCTGACGAGTTTACTGCCAGTGTTGGTATTGGCTCTGGAATGAATTCAAACTCGACTGGCAAGGGATTTAAAACATTCTCCGGAGGCGGCAATGACTATCTGGGCCTGTATAAAGATGGTCTTCTCTTTGGAAACAATCTGGGAACAAGTCGATACGATCTACCTTCTCTTGTGGAAAAACTTGTTTATGGTATGGTCTATGCATCCAGTCGCACTGTCGGTAAAAGAGGCTTGCCTGAGCAACTCGTGAAGACTGGCATGCTTGAGCTACCCAATAATTGGGATACAAAAACCATTGCCGCGCCGGTAGATCAGAAGTTTAACTTTTCTATTGGAGACTCTCTTGATTGGAGCAGACTTCTTCCAGGAATGCGTTTCGGTTTTATTTATGGAACTTCTTACAGTCATAAATATACCATACAGGATAAAAAAAGCATACGTTATGCAGTTATTAATTTACTTGATCGCTTTACCTTTCCAGAGGTTTCTCGATTGGCAAAGACAAAAAACTACGATATGCGTACTTATAGCGAAAAAGTCCTCTGGGGTCATAATTTAAACCTGAGTCTGGATATCACCCATGGACAGCAGATTTATGCGAAAACTCTTTTTTCTATTCAATCTAACAAAGACGTTTCCACGGGCACCGGGTACAGATACTATCAGGACGAAAACTTGATCATGCAGAACCAGGGATTTATAGCGCGCAATATATTTTCTGAAGTAGTGGGTGGGAAGCATGCCATTCAGCCGAGCAGCGCCTGGGAGCCTCATAAACTGGAGTGGTCAGCCACGTATGCCCTGGCCAACCGCTATGCTCCTGATCAAAAGGTGCAAACCTGGAAGCAACCCGCCAGTGCCACAACCTTGCAACCATATTCACGATACTCTGGTGGAACCGATGGTATCCGCTACTGGGACAACTCCACTGATACAACACGCCAGTTTCAGGCAAGCTACGAGATCCCCTTCAAGCAATGGGATGGGCTGACTTCCAAATTCAAGATTGGTGGGCTTGCATTGCACAGAGAAAAATACTTTAATTTTTTTCGGTTGCAATATGATGTCGGCAACGATGGTCTCGATTATCTCAACCTGTATCCTGTAGGAGGCAATCTGACTTTTCATCCTGCAAGAATGTGGGATGATGCCAATAGCTTTGGCGAAAACGATCCTGGCAACAATGCCTTTCGTGCAGGACAGAGACTACAGGCATGGTTCGGGCAGGTGGATCTTCCAATTGCACCCAGAGTGCGTTTCGTGGGAGGTTTGCGTCATGAGGATAGTTACCAGTTTAACCTGACCTATGATCGTCAATATGAACTGGATGCCAGCAGAGCTTACCAGTATAATTGCGGAAATGTCGACAAGGGGTTCTATTACCCGGTACTGCAGGCAGCGAAAATCTGCCCGCTGACCGATAGTGGATTTGGTGAACTCCACACAAAAGATGACCTGCCATCGGCCAACCTGGTCTGGGAAGTTCGTGATGATATGAATTTGCGTACAGGATACTCTGAAACCGTGACTCGCCCCGACCTCAGAGAGCTCTCTCAGTTCTTGTTTCAATCGTCATATCTTGCCGACGCCACTACGGGTAACCCCAACCTGAAACGATCCTATATACATAATTACGATTTGAGATGGGAGTGGTATTTAAATAAAAACGATTATGCCGGAGTGGGTCTCTTCTATAAGAATATCTCATCCCCTATTGAGCTGGTGGGTAAACCCTACTCAGATGATAAAATTGCGTATAGCTATTACAATGCTAAAAAAGGGTATATCAAAGGTATTGAGCTGGAGTACCGCCGCGACTTCCTGAAGTTTTTTCGTGGTGAAGTGAATCTCTTTTTGATTTCTTCTCATGTGGAAATCATGGATTGGTGGAAGTGGGCGATGACCAATGCCGGTGTCCTGGGCAATGTCAGCTCTGACGCTGCACTGGCTCCTACATCCATCTCTCGATCCCTGCAGGGTCAGTCCCCTTACGTGGTAAACATGAAGATCTTTTTCTATCCGGACAGCGAAAAAAAGCATGAATTCGGGTTGTACTACAACGTTTTTGGAAAACGAATCGCATATGTTGGAACGGATGGAGCGCCGGATGTGTATGAACAGGCCACAGGCCTTCTGGACATCAGTTACCGATATAGCGCAACCGACCACCTGGATATCAAGTTGACGGGAAAAAACCTGACCGATGCGCGTTTTAAAAAGATTCAGAGAAACGCCCTGCTCAGCCGTGACGAACTATTTGAATCCTATCGCAAAGGAGTGGATTGGAACCTCTCTATAAGCTATAAGTTTTAATTGCACACAGCACTCCCTTCCCTTTATTGTCTTTTAGAGGGCTCCAGAAGCCCTCCACGAGTAACGGGAGGAGCATGTGAAAATGGGTTTTCTAACAAGTTCGCTTTTCTGGGGAATTGTATTTATTCTCATCGGTATTGTAAGTATTATTAAATATGTTTTCCATATCGATATTCCTATCACTCGTATAGTAGTCGCCTTCTTTTTCATTTTTCTCGGCTTGAATATTTTAACCGGGGGGCGACTCAGCCTGACTATGCGTGAACAAATAAAACGGGAAGAGACTCATTCGGTATTTGGCGATGTCCATCGCGAGATGAGGGGGCACGAGAGGGAATACTCCACAATTTTTGGTAAGAGCGAAATAAAGATTACGGCACAGACTTTGAAACAATATCAGGGACCTGTTGAAATTAATACGGTATTCGGGGGCACCATCTTGCGGATCGAGCCAGGTGTTCAGGTCCGGATAGATGTGAACTCTGTTTTTGCCGGTGCAACCATGCCGGACGGTAACCAGATCGCATTCGGAAGCTACTCTTACCGCAGCAAGGATTTTGATAGCTCGAAGCCATATGTTCATATCAAAGCCAACGTGGTTTTCGGTGGCCTGCAAATTCTTCCCGGATGAAGTTTCATAAGCTAATTTGTCTCTATATCAGTCTGGGATATGAAAATGATTTCTGGCGACAGTTGATTCATCGAAGATTTCGGTATTACAATTCTGTGACCCATTGGTTACATATTTAATTTTTATTTATAAATATTTTTTTCAATCACTGCGCAAATATCGATGATTGGACTTGCCAGTTTCCAGCAACCTGATTAACCATGTCTACATAGATCCGAGCATTGCAAAGCAATCAGATTTCCGCAATGCATACGATCGTGCAATTTAAACTTTTTGCTGAAACTATTGTAGAATGAGGAATTTATTAAATATGCGACGTTTTTCAATTCACTGGCTTGTCACAGCTCTATTTCTGATCAACCTTTTATCAATCGGAGCATTATTTGCTCAAACTCCATTATCTGACAGTACGAGTGCTACAGGTATGGAGGGAACGATGGAAATGGGTGGAGAAGCACCCACTGGAGAAGCAGAAGAAGCTCCGCAGTTGGAAGAAAACGCATTTGCGAATGCGGGTCAATTCAAATTGGACGTAACCTCTATTGTAATGATTCTTCTGGCTAACTTGATTATTGCTGTGGGTATAGAAAGGTGGTGGGCATTACACAAAAGTCATGGAAATAACGCGGAGCTGGTGAAGATACTCACCGACGCTCTTGCGAAAGACCCTCAGAGTGTCGATTCACTGGCAGAGACTGTGCGGGAAAAAAAATTTGGCCTTTCCGGAAGAGTGGCTGCTATCACTTTGAAAGGGTGGCAATACGGGGAAGATACTATGAAAGAGTATGCGACCACGTCCCTGACCGCGGAAAAACGTGGATTAGAGAAGCGATTGGTCATTCTCTCTACATTGGGAAACAATACGCCCTTCATCGGTCTTCTGGGCACAGTGCTTGGAATTATGCATGCTTTTAAAGATCTTGCCCTCCAGGGTGATGGTGGTCCCGCCGTTGTTATGGTAGGCATTTCACAGGCGCTGGTTGCGACTGCAATGGGGCTTGGTGTGGCAATTCCCTGTGTTATCGCATACAACCTTCTGGCCAGAGCGGTGAAAGATAGAATTTCATCTGCAGAAGAGATTGTTTCCCTGATTGCGGCTATTCGGCTGTCAGTGAGAGGAGGAAACCATATGCACCATTTGCCGGAAAACTCTTATGCCAGGGTGCACTGATAGTCTTACGGCGATGTTTAAAATAACTGGTGATAATGAATTGAGAGGTTGAAAATGGTCGGGTCCAGTAGTAGCAATGATGAAGAAATCAGTGGAATCAATGTGACTCCACTTGTGGATATTATGCTGGTTTTGGTGATTATACTTATGGTCACTGCTGAGTTCACAAAATACAGGACTATTCCCATTGCATTGCCCCGGGTGAATGCATCTGCAATGAAGCGGGAGCCTGACCGTGTAGCGCTTACGATTAAGCCAGATGGCACCGTTTACATGAATGATAAAAAAATGGAATCGGTAGAAACTCTGATCCCGAGTCTGAAGGCCATGAAGCAATTGAAGCCTGGACTGGTGGTAATTCTTCGTGCAGAAGGAAAAACTGACTATCATAACGTACTGGATTTGCTGGATCGTGTGAAGTCTGCTGGCATAGCAAAAGTTGGACTGGCTGTGGACAGTCCGGATAAAAAGAAACGAGGTTAAGACCATGAACTCCACTGTTGAAAAGCCAGTTGTTCGCAAAAATGACAGAAACCAGCGGAATCACAACCGTGCTTCATTACCTTGTTCAACAAAGAAGCATCTAGATCATCGCTTAACGGATATTTGTGGAATCGAGATAAACGAAGGAGAATATTTACTTCCCGGCCTCAACAATTCCTTTCATCGCATAAAACAGCATTCTCACTTTAAGAGAAACTTTGTACACATTTTATTCGGTGGCCTTGTGATCGCCGAGATTATGCTGGTGCTATTTCCTGGATTCATGAAAATGTTTTTTCCAGATAGGGAAGATGCAGCGCTGGATGCTATGGATTTTACAAATTTTAATATGGGTGATCTAGTTCCTCTGAAAAAAAAGTCTGCTGCAAACCTTTACATCGAAGTAGATGACGTTTTCGGAAATCAATATGTAAAAGATGAAAAGAAGAAGAAAGTCTACGACGTAGATAGCGACAATGATCCACGCATTGCTGGCGCAGTGAATCCATTTCAGTCGGGGGGCGTTTCTCTGCCGGTAGACCAGACCCCGAATATTATACCTGAGTATACAACTGAAGCGAGGGTTGCAGGCCTGCAGGGTACAGTTTATCTGGAAATTGTGATTGATGAGCAGGGACAGGTCATCCGGGCCAGGCCAGCAGGCAAGATACTGGGAATGGGGCTGGATAGCGCTGCTTCAAAAGCCTTTCATGCGAAACATTTTTTGCCTGCCAGAGATGCCTCAGGCAAATCGGTGAAAGTAAAGTTCATCCAGCCGGTGCGTTTTGTGCTTAATTGAAATCTTGAGCATCCTGTAGTGCCTGTTGTCAATGCAAGCTCTAACTTCTATATATTTCTCTGTTTTTTATAGGCAAGATAAGAGTAGAGAAAGAGTCCAACCACCAGAATGGCAAGCATTCCCATGAATACATAGAATGTAATTTCATGGGGGAGGAGTGCGGCTCCCATAGTAATCACTCCGGTAAACACAAATCCATAAGAACCAATGCGGTGGGTTTTTCTCCATACCTCTTCGCTGGCAAGTGTCCAGGGAGTTCGTATGCCGAATGTGTAATTGTGTCTGACCTGCATAAGGTAGTTGCCAATGAGGATAAATAAAAGACCAAGACCAGCTACTAAATAGGTTACAATATCAAAACTGTACCCTAGAGCTATAGAGACAGTCATCCATTGAAGCGCGATCAGAAAAAGAACCATGCTGCCGACAACATTGGTGTAAGCAATGGAGTGGATCTGGAAATTCTCTTTCCTGGGGTCAATACGCGGGATAACTGTAAAAAGAATCAATAAAAGCAGGGGCAAAGCTCCCGTGAGCAAAGCTATGTATTTGCTACCATAGCGATCGATTTCCCCGCGTATACTCCAATGGATCGGAAT
>JBNLFC010000173.1:0-7632 GCA_050305335.1 Leptospirales bacterium | reverse complement strand
GCTCCCTTTTTGGCGGTGGAAGGGGTCATGAATATGGAAATAAAGGCATTGCGGGCAAAGTCTCCGCTTCCTCCGATGCCGTTCATCATGGAACTGCCCATCACATGTGTGGAATTCACGTTTCCATAAATGTCAAACTCCAGTGCCGTGTTGAGGGAAATGATGCCCATCCGACGAATCATCTCCGGATGGTTGGAGATTTCTTGAGGCCGTATGATAATTTTATGGCGTAGATCGTTGATGTCCTGATGAAAACGTATCTGTCCGCTACGTGAGAAGGTAAGTGCCGTGGTGGAGGCCACATCCAGCTTATCAGCATCTATAAGATCGAATACTGAATCCATCAAAACTTCTGTGTAAAACTGAACGCTGCCAAAAAATGAGTCGTGGGCCATCACTGTCATAACCGCATTGGCCACATTGCCTACACCCACCTGAAAGGGCAAAAGATGTCTTGGAATTCGTCCTCTGTCCACTTCATTTCGTATAAAGTCGATAATATGTTCTGCAATCTGGAAGTTTACATCTTCTGGCTTTCTAAAATCGTCTATTGGATCGGGAAGGTTAGTGCGCACAATGCCTACAATTTTTTCCGGGTTCACACGAATATAGGGTGCTCCTATCCTGTCATCCACATGCGTGATGAATATGGGTCGCCCATGGGGTGGCAGCGGGGGAAGGTAAATATCATGGTAGCCTTTCAGGTCCGCAGGATGGTATAAATTGAGTTCAATCAAAATTTCTTTGGCAAATTTTGCATACGTAGGGCTCATTCCCGAAGAGCTGGTGAGATAGATTCGACCATCAGGTGTGACATCGACGGCTTCGATGATAGCTGTGTCTATGGGACCAAGGATCCCATGTTCGATGTAGGGTGCCACATGGCTTAAATGCATATCCACATAGTTGATGTGTCCGTCATTGACTCCGCTACGGAGATCTTTGTTGGATTGAAAAGGTAAACGTTTTCTCATGGCACCGGTACGGGCCAGCATCCCATCGAGTTCTTCCCCGGTGGAAGCTCCGGTGTACAGGTCGAATCGAAACTCTTCCCCCTGTTGACTCTCTCTTGCAATGCGATCGGCGTAAGCTACCGGTATGGTTTTTGGGTGACCCGCGGAAGTAAAACCGGAAGTGGCGATCACGCCTCTGCGAGGCATCTTCATTGCGGCATCTTCCGCGGACATGAGTCTCGAACGAAAAAAATCTGAGTCGTGTTTCATTACTGTGGTCCCTTCCCGCTAAATTACTGCATTCCTGTCTATTATCCACTCCCACGTAGCATGCTCAAACGTCGTTCGATCAATGCTTCAATAATAGGAATATCGGCGGACGTTGTTAGCTTAACGTTTCCCATGCTTGCCTCTACCAGGTATCCTTCCAGCTCTCCGGCAAGCCCCCAGGTTAAAAGATCGGTGAAAGATTCATTTTCGGGAATTTCCAACAGCTTTAATAATTGTGAATAGCGAATTGCCTGCGGGGTTTTTATGGAAAAAAGTTCTTTGCGAGGAGGAATGGACTCAATTCTGGAACGAATGCTTGATGCGTGGGCTATGGTTTCCACAACCGGTGATGCGAGGCTTGCCAGCATGCACTCCGGATCTTCAAACCTGGAATAGAGGCGATCCAGCTCTTCGGTATCGATAGTGGGTCTCGCGGCATCGTGGATGAAGACAAGATCATCCATGGCAGAAGAGTGCCCCAGAAGAGTTTTTAGAGCGTCAATCCCTTTGAGAGTAGAGCCGTGTCGGGATTGATCACCCGACGTCAATATGATCGGCACATTTCCCGGATTGGGCACTTTCTGTATAGATTCGTCAAGCTTTTTGCGATAATCGGCATGAGTTACCACAGTGAGCGATGCGCAACGGTCCCATCCCAGGAGGGCTGACGTAACCCAGTAGATCACGGGCCGCTGACGAACAGGATAAAACTGCTTGGGCAAATCTTGTCCCATTCGGCTGCCGGTTCCTCCGGCCAGAAGTATTATATGTACTCTCCTCAGGGACATATTACAGATACGAAAAAGGATAAGCCTTTTCGGAGGTGAATCAAAAAACTTTCATTTTCACAATAGCTATGAATGTGCGCTATTCCAGCCGAAAGGGGTTGAAGTCAGTGGTTCTATCGTAATAGTCTTCGTGCTCCCTGGTCTTGAGAAAATGGACAATCCAGTAAGTGATAGGCGTGAAAACCACCTCCACAGCCACCTTTATAAAGTAATTGCTTATCATTACCTCCACGAGCAGGTGGCCGGACCAGATTCCCCCGAAAGCCAGAGGGTAAAAAATAAGAGTGTCGATCGCCTCGCCCACGATTGTAGAGCCAATGGTACGCACCCAGAGTTGACGACCGGACATCCATACTTTCATTTTTGCAAGTACATAGGAGTTGGTAAACTCTCCTCCCCAGTATCCAAGAAGCGACGCAATGGCAATGCGGGGAGTGGTTCCAAAAACGGTTTCATATGCTGCCTGATCTTTCCACTCCGGAGCGGGCGGCATAGCGGTGACTACGACGCTCATAAGCGAGACAAAAAGGAGCGCACCGAATCCCGACCAGACTACCCTGCGAGCCTTTGCATAGCCATACACTTCCGTAAGAATATCCCCAAAGATGAAACTGATAGGGAAAAAGATAACAGCAGCCCCAAAAGATCTTCCAAACAGTGAGGAGACTTTAGGGGCACCCACAATGGCGGAAGTGAGCAAAACCGCCACGAACGCACCGAGAACCATGTCATAATATTTGTATACTTTCCGATCCATAAAAAAGTTCTGCAGGAATTTTTCCACGATCCTGTGGCATATCGAGAATGTAGGTAGGGAGAGCCACACCGGGGAGATGCGTCCGTAGCTCTTTCATTAATTTCAACCCGCTCTTCGGATTGCAGCTGAAGTGAGATACTCCCTGTACCTGGTCTACCTGATGCAGGTAATAGGGCTTTACTCCAATGCGAAGCAGTTTTAAGAGAAGTTCGCTCATCACCGAAAACGAATCATTGATATTTTTGAGCAATACGGATTGATTGAGAACCGTGACGCCTGCCATCTTGAGTTTGCGCACAGCTTCCGATGATTCGGGCGTAATTTCGTGGGGATGGTTGAAATGGGTTACCAGAGTGATGGGATAAAAACGACGCAACAGATCGGTAAACCGTTCGGTGATACGGGAAGGCATGACTACCGGGACTCGCGTATGAATGCGAATGCTGTAAAGGTGCGGGATATCACCAAGTCCCCTCAACAGTAATTCCAGCTTTCGATCACTCCATACCAGAGGATCTCCACCTGAAAGAATGGCTTCACGAACCTCGTTGTGATCGGATATGTATCGAAGGGAATGGGTGATGTCAAACCCGCTATCACTTGTTCCATGAGTTTCATCCAGCTCCGTATCATGAATGATTGGAAGGGATATTTGGATTTCTTTATTCTGATTGTTAAAATCAGAAACTCGCTGCGCGTTCTCCGGGGTCCCGGCAGTGATAGTTCGTCTACGACGGGTGCAGAAACGGCAATAGGTGGCACAGCGGTCGGTCAAAAGCAAAAGAACCCGATCTGGATAACGGTGCACCAGACCGGGAAGCGGCATATAACGCTCCTCTTTTAGAGGATCATCATCCATGAATCTGTTGTCATTCAATTCCTCATTTCGTGGCATAACCTGTGCCAGAATCGGGTCATCCGGCACATCCCTATCGACCAGTGAAAGATAGTAAGAACTGGCTCCGATTCGATGGGCAAAAGGGAGAGTCGAAACTGTCATGATAGCTCACTTTCCGCCCACTCGACATCCATTCAACTGTAATCTGCGGAAAAATTTTCTATTTTTTCCCATTCTATTAGATCGGTTTTGACCATACAAAAGCATCCGGCTGCGGATTGTTCCTCTTGACGGGTGGAGTCGAACCGAAATTCCATTCCAAATATGGATCCTATAGATTTAAAAAAAGGGACCGTCATAAAAATGGACGGTGAACTATATAGCTGCACTTTTTCTCAATTTGTCAATCCGGGCAAAGGAAGCGCTTTTGTCCGATGTAAACTCAAAAGTGTCAAAACCGGGCGGGTCCTGGAGCGAACGTTCAAGTCTTCGGAAACGGTCGAAGACGTAGAGCTGGAAAAGCGATACACAACCTTTCTGTATAAAGAAGATGACGGTCACTTTGTCTTCATGGATAAGGAAGATTTTGAACAGTTTCCCATCCCGGGTGATCTTCTGGAAGATTACATACCATTTCTGAAAGAGGAGTTGCCCTTCGAAATCAACTTCTTCGAGGGGAATCCGGTAAGCGTAACTCCGCCCAACTTTGTAGATCTTGAAGTTACATATGCGGAAGATGCTATCAAAGGAGACACGGTGGGAACTTCCCGCAAACGTGTTACGGTAGAGACCGGAGGCGAAGTACTGGTTCCTCTTCACATTCGTCAGGGCGATACCATCCGTGTGGATTTGCGAGATGGGACTTTTTCAGAGCGAGTGAACAAATAAGAGTGCCCTGGGCATTCGATGATTGTGAGGTCCAATGGGAGGAGCGGAAGAAAAAACAGAAATCTCCACTATGAGAGAATTCGGTGCAAAACTATTTTTGCAATTCGGGGGCCAGGGCGCTAACTGGTTGCCAGAACTTGCTAAGGCATACAGTAATCCTTCCACGAAACTTTTTTTTGAGGTGGCGCTCAAAGCTTTAAAAGAAGAGTATTCGACAATAGAGGGTCATCCCCTTTTCGAAAAGGGTTTACCCGTTGAGTCCTGGTTGGCGGATCCTAAGAATTTTGCCGATGATTCCTATTTGAACAGGACTACCATCTCCATGCCTATGATCCAGTTGACTCAGCTGGCTAACGTTGAGCTGGTCCATCAGGAAAATCTGAAGCGCTCAGATTTTTTCCCTTTGTGCCAGGGAGCCACAGGCCACAGTCAGGGACTTGCCACTTCCACCCTGCTTGCCCTTTCCCTGCAGGATGATGAATATTACCAGTTCGTTCAACTTTACATGAAGTTTCTTTTCTGGCTGGGTGTCAGATCCCAGGAGACCTTTCCCACTCCTGAACCAGGAGAAGAAGAGCTTGCTCTGGCAACGGAATTGAATCTGGATCTTCCCTCGCCCATGACCGCGGTTCTTCATCTGGAGTCAGCGATACTGGCGGATCTTGTGGCCCGGTTCAATGAAGGAAAAGAAGAACAATATCATCTTTACATAAGCCTTAAGAACACTCCTACGAATTCCATCCTTTCAGGGCCTCGAAAATCATTGCTGGATTTTTATAAATTGAACAGATCCACTCTAAGTGCCGGGGATACAGATTTTGTGTTCCTTCGGGCATCCTGTCCCTATCATTCTCCGCACATGGGCAGCCTGATTCCCGAGTTCAGGAAGGATGTGGAACGTATTGGTTTTCATGTTTACGGTAAAGACTTAAAGTTTCCTGTTTATTCCACTTTCGATCGACATAATCTGCAGAATGATGGCGAAATATCGGAGACAATCATGTTCGACATTGCCCTGCGTCCGGTGGACTGGATCGGTGTCGTTTCCCCGCTGGAAAACCAGACCATAGTTCTTGATTTTGGCCCTGCAAAAGTAAGTCAGCGGTTTACAAAAGAAATTCTTGAACACAAACAGGTAGAGGTGCTGGCACTCTCTACTCCAGCGGATCGCAAGAAATTGAATTCCGGAAAGTAAGATCGTAAACGGAAATTTGAGTTGCATCTTTGAATTTCATGAGATATATAGATGCTGTCATAAACATGAATAACTATGAAAGACCACTTGTAGAAGCTGTCTCAAAAAGCTTCTAAATGTAAAATTCTGGAGGAGTTGAGTGAAAGTATTAGTAACCGGTGGATGTGGATTTCTTGGATCGCATCTGTGCGAACTGTTTCGAAAAGAGGGCTGGGAGGTCATCAGTTATGATAGTATGACCAAATACGAATTGGGCCGAACCGGTTACGGTACGGAAAAAACCAGGGATCATAACTGGGACTACCTTAAAGCAATGGGCGTCCAGATGGTGAAAGCTGATGTTTGCGATCAGGAAGCCATCAAAGACTACAGCCAGGGGTGCAATTATATAGTACATACCGCAGCTCAGCCGGCTATGACCATCTCCTGGGAAGACCCCAGATTGGATTTCAATACCAATGTTCTGGGAACGTTCAATGTTCTGGATGCGGCGCGTAAGCATAAAATTCCCGTAGTGAATACATCCAGTATTCACGTATACGGTAACTCCATCAACGACACTCTGACCGAAGGCCCAACATCCTACGAACGAAACCCGGTTGCAATACCCGAAGATCATCCTGTTATGGTGGGACATTTATCTCCTCTTCATGCCTCAAAAATGGCATCGGAGCACTATGTTCGCACTTTCACCGACATGCTGGAAACACCGGCCGCTTCATTTCGTTTCACCGGAATTTACGGGCCGCGTCAGTTCGGAGGCGAAGATCATGGTTGGGTTGCCAATTTTGCCATTCGTGCTTATTTTGGCTGGCCTCTTCGAATTTTTGGTACAGGTAAGCAAGCAAGAGACATCATCTATGCAGAGGACGGTGCTCGGGCATACCTGGATTACTTTAAGAATCCGGTTCCAGGCGTTTATAACATTGGTGGGGGACCTCAATTTAAGATCAGTCTTCTGGAGGCCATTGGAGTCATGGGAGAAATTCTGGGTCGCAAACCCGCCGTTGAATTTCACGAAGGTCGTCCGGGCGATATGCGCTATTTTGTCTGCGATATTACCGAAGCCCAGAAAAAGTTTCATTTCAAACCTACCACAGCACCTCGTCAAGGTATAGAGAAGCTGCTCCACTGGATTGAGGAGAACAAAGAGGTTTTTGAGATTAAAAATTAAAATTCTAAGAACCTGCCTCAAAACATTCTTCTATCGTGTTTTGAGGCAGCTTTATTTTCGTTTTCGAGCGGGTTTTGGCCTGCTCGTAGCTTGTTGGTGAGTTGATAATGCATTTTTCTGGGATTTTCTTTCCTTGCTGAAAACACTCTGCCAGTAGGCTACATCATCCGTGGATGGCCGGGAATTTTCTCCCGGATCCATCGCCCCATCTCGATCCTCTCTATGCATGAGGGTATTGCTCACCCATGTAGCAAATTCTTCGGAGCTCTGCGCATGGCATCTGAATTTTCTGGCGTAATAAAGAACCTCTTTGTCAGAGGAGATGACGCGAATTTCCCCGGGCGATTTGACGCTTTTTAAATATTCACGAATCAGATAGTCGGCACTGCGGTCTATGCTATAGAACACCTGAATTTCCTCTATTGATTCTGACGATGTATCATCCCCCGGGTTTTTCTTACCGTCCACAAAGACCAGCATTTGCAGAGGTTTTTTCCAGCGCTTTCGAAATGAGATTAAGAGCTTCAAAAGATTTTTGCGCGCCGCGACCAGATCGTTTCTGAGCATCGCGTCTTCCAGATCCGGAAATTTATAAATTACATTAAATGCATCTATTATCAGAATCAAAATTTATCCCTCTCCCACACTACCTTCTGGCCGAAGACACTTCTATTGTCCGTGTATTTCATCCAGTCGGGCTTCAGGCAATAGTAATTTCCGGGAAATTGATCTCCAAATGAAAAGCGTCGTCTATAGAGTTCCGAAAGCC
>JBNLFC010000172.1:0-7633 GCA_050305335.1 Leptospirales bacterium | reverse complement strand
TAGGAATATAGTGTCCATTTGTACCAGGATATTTGCCAGATGTAATGACCGGAGCTCTTTTTACCATATCCTCAATGGAGATATATTCAAATTTCGCGATCTCGCGTCCATATAGTTCATTGGCGGCCCAGACAAGCATTCCGGCAATTTGCTCTAAGGTTTTGCTTTTTCTGAGCCTGGCAAACCAGGATTCCGACTTGTTGAAGACGCTGTCTGCATAGCGAAGCGCTGCTTCACTGCTGAGTAATTTTAAAACATCGTTATCTGAAAAATCTACTTTTTTCCCATGCTCTTCATAGACAATGGCAAGGCAGGTCGTTAATGAGTTTACATTGCAGCTGCTGAAAGGCTTATCGTTGTCCAACTGGCTGTTATGAGGAGACCTTTTATAGGTTACAATGAGTTCATTAGCATAAGGCCGGGGCTCCTGGGATAATATATTGAATGTTTCTTGATCGAGCTCGCCGGATTGTGTCAGTTGGAATCTGATCTGGAACCTTTTGATAGCTGCCTCTGTACCTGGGCCAAAAAGTCCATCCACAATGAGATTCTCACCGGCCCCGTTGAGGGCATTCTGGATCCAGAAGTTCAGTTCCCTTGTTTCGTTATTTTGAACTGTGGTTTTATTAACAGGTCGATATCTCTCAAAGAAATCCTGTATTGATTGATTCATAGCTTCTCCCAATTCTGAATGGAATTTGATGTAACGCAAGTCATCCGATACTTATGTCACTATTTTTCTTTAAATGATAGGTTTCTGCAATAAAAATTCATTTCTATAGCAATGAAAAAGCGGTGTGAGAAGCGTTTTTGTCCGCTTTCTATTTTTTACACCCTTCTAAAATGCCAGGAATCTCAGGTTTTTTTTAATATTTTTTTGTTATTCATGTTTAAAAATGGTGGCCTGGTTTTTTCAGGCTGCCAGGCAGCTAGCGCTTGTAACACTACCCTTCTTGCTGAATTCGATATAGTTTCATTTTGCGGTATAGGGTGGTGCGTCCTATACCCAGAAGTTCTGCCGCAAGCTTCCTATTGCCGCCACTCTGGCAGATTGCCTTCTCAATCATAGCAACTTCATTCTTCTGGATGCTCACATCGTCGATGGGGCGGGATGGATCTTCCATCAATTTCCCGAAAGATTCAAAATCATGCTCCATTGCATGATCAATGAGAATATGCTTTGCTTCTATGGGATCACCATTGGCCAGGAAAATTGCCTGGCAGAGAGTATTCTGGAGCTCACGAAAATTTCCTGGCCATGCGTGTCGGAGCAATTTCTGATAACTTTCCGAAGAGAGATCCATCTGATGGTAGTTCATCTGTCTGAGCAAATGCTGGATGATTGTGGTCAGGTCTTCTCTTTCTCGAATAGGCGGGAGATCGAGCGAGATCACCTTCAGGCGATAGTATAGATCTGCGCGAAAATTCCCTTTTTGTACTTCCATGGATAATTTTCGATGGGTGGCTGCGATGATGCGGACGTCCATCGGAATTGATCTGGAACTTCCCACGGGCACAATATAGCCCTCCTGAATCACACGAAGCAGTGCTGCCTGTGCACGGGGAGCCATATCACCGATCTCGTCCAGAAAGAGAGTCCCATGGTTGGCTTCTTCGAATTTCCCCCTTGCACCGGTGCGTGAAGCACCTGTGAATGCTCCGGGTGCATAGCCAAAGAGCTCGCTTTCAATCAATGTATCAGGGATTGCGCTACAGTTGATTGCAATAAACGGGGAACGGGAACGCGGAGAGGCCTGGTGAATGGACTGGGCAAACATCTCCTTTCCTGTACCGCTTTCTCCACCGATCAGTACGGGATAGTCCGTGTAAGATGCCCTTTGCGCAAGCTGAATGCTCTGCTCGATTGCCTTACACTGACCGATGATATCGGAAAAGGTATAAAGTCGGGGATGAGTGCATTTTTTTTTCTTTTCGTTACTTCTTGTCGTGTCTACCGAACCAACAAAGGAGATGTTTGCAGATCGATGATCGTAGAGCGTCTCCAGGTAAAAAGAAGAGTTTTCAGCCAGTTCGCTACCAATACAGTCTTTGCCAAGAATACGTCTGGCAACTTCGTTGGCGCGTACAATCTGTCGGTTCCCATCAAGGGAAACCAGCGCAATGCCATAATTTTTTGAAACATGCTCCAGTTCATGGAGCATCATCAGGCTCTTTTTTCTGGAGTCTTTGAGCATGATGCGACTCTGAATCGTTTCCGTTGCCAGGCGCACAACCAACAGGGCCGCTTCAGGAAGAAGCTGTCTGGGTCCGCTAATGTCGATGACACCGACGAGCTTACCCTCTGGAGAGTATAGGGGGGAAGCGCAACAACTGAGAAGACGGTTGGAAAGGAGGTAGTGTTCCCGTCCATGTACACGGACGGGGCGTTCTTCGGCTATGGCGGTTCCTATGGCATTGGTTCCCCGCCAGGCCTCTCCCCAGTTGGCCCCCACTTCCAGATGATGTCTTGAGGCGCGATCCTCTGTATGAAAGAAGCCGGATGAGTGCAGTATGGTCCCGTCGGTTGCAATCAAGTAAACGCTGCTGTCGTATCTTTTTAAGAAATTCTTCAGCGAATCAAAGTAGTCCATGCATTCATGAATGAGAGGCTTGTAAAATTGCGTTATCTCCTTGAGATCGTAAGCCGGCAGCGACTGATGAATAGGTGGGTCTTCTTTTTTGAGGCCAAAGTTGCGACTTCGAATCCAGGAGTTCCGTAGCAGGTGGTGCTGGTCCTTGATTGACTGTTGCATCTTAGTTTGCTTCCAGAATCGGCCGTGTTGGGTAGTGTAGAGAACCTTGCATCGGGAGTTGTGTCAAAACTTTTTTAATTTTATCGCGAAGAGAGAGTGGGTGTTCCAATATGGAACACTCACTCTCAGCCATGGAACACTCAAAGATTGCGCGGTCGGGGAAAATTGCCGTTGAACCGTGAAAAACGGTCCATTTATGCTGACAAACATCACCCTTTAAATGTGGCACGGTTATTGCTTTCGCTCGTGGATAAATCAACTCAGGAGTGTGTTTATGATTTACGAAAGACCTGGCGAAGCGAATTCGAAAATAAAATTTCAATCTCAATACCAGAACTACATAGGCGGTAAGTGGACAAAACCCCTCAGTGGAAAGTATTTTGAAGTCACTACACCTGTGACAGGGCAGGTTTTCACGGAAGTGCCCAGGTCCAGTGCGGACGATGTGAATCTGGCACTGGACGCGGCTCAAGTTGCCTTTCAGAGCTGGAAGAAGAGTTCGGTAACTGAACGCTCCAATATGCTTTTGAAAATCGCAGAACGTATGGAAGCGAATCTGGAGATGCTGGCGATTGCCGAGACATGGGATAATGGAAAACCGATCCGCGAAACGCTTGCTGCAGATCTCCCTCTTGCCATAGACCATTTTCGTTACTTCGCAGGAGTGATTCGCGCTCAGGAAGGTAGTCTTTCAGTTCTGGATGATGATACAGTAGCATATCATTTCAAAGAGCCTCTGGGAGTGGTGGGTCAGATCATTCCCTGGAACTTTCCTCTACTCATGGCCGCCTGGAAATTGGCACCGGCACTGGCTGCAGGGAACTGCGTGGTACTCAAGCCCGCGGAGCAGACCCCGGTGAGCATTCTTGTATGGCTGGAGCTGGTGGGTGAGCTCATCCCACCTGGAGTCCTCAATGTTGTAAACGGGTTTGGACTGGAGGCGGGGAAACCCCTTGCAAGCAGCAACCGCATTGCCAAAATTGCATTCACGGGCGAAACCACCACAGGCCGCTTGATCATGCAGTACGCGTCGGCTAACCTGATTCCGGTCACTCTGGAATTGGGCGGAAAGTCCCCCAATATCTTTTTTCCGGACGTGATGAACCAGAAAGATGAGTTTTTCGACAAAGCCCTGGAAGGATTTGCTATGTTCGCTCTCAATCAGGGTGAGGTGTGCACCTGTCCCTCTCGTGCTCTGGTTCATGAATCCATTTATGATGAGTTCATGGCGCACGCTGTAGAGCGTGTTGCTAAAATAAAGCAAGGAGATCCGCTGGATACGGATACCATGATTGGTGCTCAGTGTTCCACAGAGCAGGTAGAGAAGATCCTCTCTTATATCGATATCGGCAAAAAAGAGGGAGCTGAGTGCCTGGTGGGAGGTGAGAAAGCCCGGCTTGACAAACATCTCAGGGATGGCTACTACATAAAACCAACTGTTTTTAAAGGTCACAATAAAATGCGACTCTTCCAGGAGGAAATTTTCGGGCCAGTGCTTGCTGTAACCACTTTCAAGGATACGGACGATGCTTTGAAAATTGCCAACGATACCCTCTATGGTCTGGGCTCCGGAGTCTGGACCAGAGATATGAATACCGCATATCGTATGGGTCGAGGAATTGAAGCAGGGCGTGTCTGGACAAATTGTTACCACCTTTATCCTGCGCATGCAGCATTCGGCGGTTACAAACAGTCAGGCATTGGAAGGGAGACCCATCAAATGATGCTGGGTCACTACCAGCAAACCAAGAATCTACTGGTGAGTTACTCACCCCGAGCCCTGGGCTTTTTCTAAGTCCCTTTTTCAATAACCGGAGGAAGGCCGCCCTATGGCGGCCTTCCTATTTTGATAGCAGGAGATAGAAAATGGATATGAGCCAGGACTACAATCGCGTCGATGCAACTCCCGCTGCGCTGGAACTATTGCGCAAGCTCACAACAATGCACGGCCAACTACTTTTTCATCAATCTGGCGGATGCTGCGATGGAAGCGCTCCCATGTGCTACTCCAGATCCGAGTTTATGATCTCCGACAATGATGTACTGCTGGGAACCATCGAAGATACACCTTTCTATATGAACAGCGCTCAATTCGACTACTGGAAACATACGTTTCTTACGTTGGACATCGTTCCTGGTTGCGGTGGCTTTTCTCTGGAAGCGTCGGAAGGTGTGCGCTTTCTCATCCGCTCCCGCCTTCTAGAAGAGAGTGATCGAAAGGAGGGCTCTCTGGCTCACAATCAGCGAGGCAATGAGTCGAAGCTGCGGCAAGTGGTGATCAGCAGACCTTCTGGAAAAAAGGAGGGAGAATCATGAAGTGATGACTCGCCCGTATTTCTTCCTCCTCTTCCATCCAATACCAACGTATAGTCTTCCAATATTTTTTTCCAGGGTGATTGGAAAAAAATGAAACAAACGATCCTTCAAACGCCTATATCTCACAAATCCATCAAGCAGGGTGGCAGAGGCAATCCTATGATTTTAGATGAACAATACAAAATAGCCGGCGGCTGTGAACGCGGTACGATATGTCTGGGTTCGGGAATCTACCCTGTATCCCATCTGCTGGATATGGAAGTAGACAGGATTCTCGGGCTATTCAAAGATTCTCAAAGAGAGGAGTTTGTACGGATCATCGAGACTTCCAGTGAGATTCTTGATTCTATCCTCCCGGTCAAAGTTTATGAAAACAGCAAATATAACCAGAAAAAAAGCGCATTCAAGGATCTCTTTGCCAGGTTACATGATCATATAGCGGAGCATCCGCTCTGGCTTCACCCTTTTTATCAAAGGATATTCAATGCAGAATTTGATCTGGAACAATTGAAAAGATTTACTAAAAGTTATTTTAACCAGGTCAAGAACAGACAGAAGGACGCCACTCCACCGCTCAGTCAATGGCATGTAACATCTTTTTCTGGAATGGATTTCGAGCGTACCAGTAAATTGACTCAGGTAATTTTGTCTCAACTGGTGGCCCGGGAATTTTTACCCGGAATTCACCCCATGGATGAATCTGCCGCGGCTACAGGAACTCCTCAACCGCATTCTCCTATCCTTATGTTTCGAAGGCTTTTTGAGGCCCTTCATATTGAGAAGGAAGGGCACGATGAGCCTATGGTTCAAGAAGCAATGGATCATATCTTGATTCAACGAATCATTGCCGCTGATTCCAGGTTTGCCAGACCGGCAACCCTCGCTCTGTATGCGCCAGCGATGGAGTGGGGAGGACCCGATTTTTTTTCATTCATTTTGAGTGGATTGCTTCGATTTCTTGATAGAGAAAAGCTTTCGGTTACGGCCGGGGATTTACTCCTTTTTATATCGCATATCAAATACCATGTTATGCGCTCAGTTTCGGTGATTTTTGCAACTTTGTTTTATATAGATAGTGAAGAAGAGTTTGAAAAAATGATCGAGGTAGTCAACGCGTTGATGGCCGGTCAATACGCGATGATGACTGGAATATATAAGTATGTATTCAATGAAGATTGCGGAAATTTGATGGATATTTACCCGGATATGAAATATGCTAATGCCGACCCTCAAATAGGGGAAAAATTGATTCAGCATAGAAAAACAGTCTCAGACTGCGAGGTAATCGCTTACCGTGACTATGTTGAAAAAAAAGACCACCCCTTTTTCATATTTGAGAAGAAAACGCTAAAAGCGTGAGTATTACTCATCCGATTGTATCAACGACTGCTTCAGCCCATGCTCACCGTTACAGGTGGAGTTCCGCATACCAGTCCGGACACGTTTGCTTTCGCAACGCCAGACTTCTGATGCAATCAACCAATCTTCGTAGAAGCAAAAGTAGAGAAAAATACGGGATGGCAAAGGGATTGCTGGACAACGCTTGCGTCCAGACAGATACCTGTATTCAGTGGAAGGGAAACCGAAAAAGCATCAGGGAAGGGTCGCTCCGGCTGAATGTCAGTCGCTGATACGGTTGATTCGTCTGGTGGCAGCAACCGGTAAAGGAAGTTTCACCAGGTTTGTCCAGGCTCCTCTCATTGAATCAGGCTGGGAAAGGTCCCATACCAACGAGAGCTCACTTCGTTTGATGCAATCCATAAATAAGAGTCTCAGGGATCCCTCAAGGTTGGGCACCATAGCTCCCCTTTGTAAAAGAATGGTCGGAGCGGCCCTCAATGAGGGACCATCGTCTTTAGGGAATTCAATACTCTTTTTCCTGGATCGAATGATGGCATCGGCCCAGGTTGCCGGAGACCGGGAATCTCGCGAAATGGTCGAGATTCTACTGCCTCCGCTGGAGAAGTTTCAGAGCGAGCAGGAGCGAGAAAGCAGCCGACTGTTTGAAGAGGGCCTGGAAAATCTGAGCAAAGAGGATTTTCGCAGGGCCTTTGCTCCTGCCGGGAAAGAGTCAGTTGATCTGCAGGAAATCATGGAAGAGCGGGCTGCTCTTTTGATGGATCGCATAAAGGGAGCCGTTCAGCAGGTAGATCTTCAAAGTTGCAGAACACTCCTTGCAGCATACCTGATCCGTCACGCTGATATGGAAAATAATCAGCGGGAAGAGGTTGAAAGTATCATCGATTCTCTGGAGGCGAAAGAGGCGGGGTTTCGACGCGATATGTGGGATTACATTGCCGTGACCCTTCACTACCAGATCATCACCGGAATCAGTGCCGGTGAGCTAAAAAAGACCGTAAGAGGAATACGAAAGTACGTCCATATATTTCAGGGGAATCCGGAAATTAAATATTTTGAAGAAATTGACCACATGGAGAAACAACTGTTAAGGATATAGTAGTATTGGATTAGGACTCTAATTGCAGAGTCCTAGTCCTAGTCTAATTTGATAGAAGTGTCCTGCTAACTTCCCTCCGTTCTGTAGCTAATCATTTCATCTAAAT
>JBNLFC010000171.1:0-7658 GCA_050305335.1 Leptospirales bacterium | reverse complement strand
GGCTCCTTATTTTTATCCACGCCAAAGCGAAATAGGGCAAGATCTCGCATGGAAAGAAAAAATTGAGAATAAAAAATTCCATGATCGACGAATTCAGGGTGAATCTTACCATCAGCCATCACTCTACTTGCGTCATCTGGCATGTTAAAAAATCTGGGTAGATGAAAGCCATTGTTTCGCACCCAGGCCTGAAGAACCGGCATAGGCGCCTGGGGCATTTGCACTCTGGCCATGGAAATTGGATCTCGCAAATGAAAAAGGGAAAAAGTGATTAGAAAAACACCCATCCAGATGGGCACTGTGTAAATCAATCTTCGTATTATATAAACAAGCATACGATCACTCTCCCATCCTGCTGAATTGTCGAATGGAAAAAAAGACAATCATTCCCAGGCCGGCAAGAATGGAAAACATCAACAAATATACGCCAGGTGAAACCGTATTCCACTCCGCAGCCATACGTGCACGCCCCTCCACATCCAGATCGCGATACTTCAACTGATTGGAGTTGATGGGATGTGGACGCAAAGGCTTCACCCATTTATGGGAAAGCCCAAAACTCACAGGATGGAATGTAAGCACAAAGGGGGTATCTTCAGCAACCATCTCGTTCATACGTCTGATGATTTTTTTCCGTCCGGGACCCGGCTCCATATTCTTCATCAGATCGTAAAGGCGATCAAACTCTTCATTATGATAGGAGTTTTCATTATAAGTTCCGTTGCTGTTGGGACCGTAGAGAAGCTGCAGAAAGTTCTGAGGATCGGGATAGTCGGCATGCCAGCCCCCGTGGATCATCTGGAACTCTTTTTTTTGTTTTTTCTCCAGCACCGTGGGCCAATCAAGCTCCTCCACATGCAGATTGATATTAATTTTCGATAATAGATCGATGTAGTAACGATAGAGACTGGTAGAACCTGGTGAAGCTACCATAGTTAATGACAGGCGTAATGGTTTTCCAGTGACAGGATCAATGCCACCCGGATAACCGGCCAGGGCAAGAAGACGTTTCGCTTCTTTCAAATCAAAACGCGAATAGGGATTTTGAAAAGATTCATCATAACCTTCAATTCCAGGAGGAATGATGGACTGCGCAGCCACGCCGCGACCATTGTTGAAAATGTCGATCATTTCCTGACGATTCACCGCCAGGGAAATAGCCTGTCGCAAATATTTATTGTTCCCTACCACAGAATCCTTCATATTAAAATACCACCAGTATGTGGCCACATCTACGTCAATATCCAGCTTGATTCCCTTTGCCCGATACTCGGAAGAGAGATTCTGATCCTGGATCACCTGGTTGAACACTTCTCTGGGTATACCTGCCCGGTCCAGATAGCCCTGCTCAAAAAGTGTCCATATGGTAGGTCCGGCCTGAATGTCCTGTAATATAAACTCATCCACAATGGGCAGCTGTTTGCCAGCATCCTGAAGAAGTCCTTTTTCTTCATCGCCGGGATTCCCTGACGTCGGATAGAAATCGTCCGTACGATAGTTGGGATTTCTTTTTAGCACAACCCTGTATCGCGGTATCCATTCTGCCACATAGAACGGACCCGAGGCGACCGGATGACGATCGTAAGTTGGTCTACCATTCTTCCCGTTGTAATAAAAAAAGCACTCCTGTGGTACCGGACTGCCAGTGGCCAATGAGAAAAAGTAGATAATTTGAGGATACTCCCCGGTGAGCAAAAGCTCCAGGGTATAGTTGTCCATCTTGCGAATCCCCGGTAGATCTTTGCTGTAAACTTGCTGGATTGCCTTTGTGACCGCAACATCTCCACCGGCCGATGCTCTGGCTTTTTCAAACTCTTCGCTCAACTCATCAAATCCCAGCACCTTACCACTCAATAATGGATAACCGAAAGCCTCCTGGCTCATGTCAGCAGCCCGTTTAACGGAAAATATTATATCGTCTATTGTAATTTCCCGACCTTTGCCCTGTGGGAAACATGGATCATCATAGTACCGTAAATTTTTTTTGATTGAGAAACGAAAAGTTGGGTAGGCTTTTCCATTCCATATGGCATGGCCGTGCGTTGGCATGGTTGTGGCCATAGATGGTATCAATTTTAAAGGCCGAACGAGATAGTGATACTGGTAAGGTGTATCGTGAATATTGGAAGCAATTGAATTGGAGGCTGTATCGCCCACTCTCACTGGATCCAGGGTGCGGATATCGCCAGCAAGCGTCGAATAGGAGACCTTGCCCGAAGCAAAATGGCCATATGGATTGTTGTTACATTGTGGTGCCGTGAGGAAAAAAAGCGCAAAAAAAAGGAAACCAACCTGTCGTCTAAAGAAGTTGGAGGGAAAAAAGGTATCTATCCGTCTGGAGGCCAGCATGACATTTTCAGCGTGCCCATCTTATCATCCCCCCTTTCGTTGTCGATAGTTTAATGG
This sequence comes from Leptospirales bacterium, assembly GCA_050305335.1. Taxonomy (GTDB): domain Bacteria; phylum Spirochaetota; class Leptospiria; order Leptospirales; family Leptonemataceae; genus JBNLFC01. The sequence continues at coordinate 5,252 of JBNLFC010000171.1, read as the reverse complement.
ATGGGCAAGACACTCCTGAGAGGAGAGAACTTATGATCTTTTCATTGGCAAAACAGCGACAAAATAAATTCAAAACAAAGATCCACGCCTGCCTCGCGGCCATTTTGTTTTTGGCCGGTGTAATTCCTCTCTGGTCCAGACCCGGACCTTTGGTCAATGTTTCGGCGCTCACCGATTCTGCCAGGGGAAACCAGATAAGCAACAATTCCTATCCCGGCCACAAAATAGCGACTATCGCAAAGCAGTACATTGGACTTCCCTACAAATATGGCGGAACTTCACCCGATACCGGCTTTGATTGTTCCGGTTTTACAGGTTATGTGTATGGCCGTGTTGGGTACAAACTGGGTAGAGGTGCAGACGACCAGTACGACTCCATGAAAGCCGTGAAAGTACCGCTGGTCGGAGACCTGGTTTTTTTTAACATCGATGGCAAGCGTGTCTCCCATGTAGGCATCTACCTGGGGGATTTCAAGTTTATACACTCTCCCCGCACAGGCAAAAACATAGGCATAGCCGATATCCGTATCGATTACTGGAAAAAACGCTATGCTGGTGCCCGATCCCTTTTTCATTAAAATCTGTTCCCAAAACCATCCGTAAGATTTCTTACCTCAAAGGGAATGATTTCGTGAGAGAGATCACATCCGTACCAGATCTTACGGCCACCATCACAAAACGCATTCTTCCGCTACTCCAAAAATCCATACAGTAATGAATCCAGAGGTTTTTCGTCAAATCGACTGACTGGCATACAGTCCGCGAAAAAGATAACCAATGATGCAAATGAGCATGATATCAATCTCTCGTAGCCAGGCCTGGAGAGTCGCGGTCTTTGTTCTTGTAACAGGAACTGGACTGCTTTGTACTGTACGGACTATATCACGGAAAGAGACCACCTTTGCATCTGCTAATAAAGAGAAATTGGTTCGGAATTATCCCGATGTCCACTTTGTCACTCTGAGTGACCCCCACTATTATCTCCCCTCCCTGGGTATCGAAGGGCCATCATTTGAAAGATATCTGATAGCAGATCGCAAACTTTTAAAAGAGTCTGCCATCATAAACCATGAAATGATTAAAAAGGTAATCCAGAAAAGACCGACCTTTGTGATCATAAGCGGTGATCTTACTAAAGATGGCGAAAAAATAAATCATTACAAATTTGCCCGGGAGCTGACAGCTTTCCATAGAGCAGGAATCAAAGTATATGTCATTCCCGGCAACCATGACATAAAGAACGGAAACGCAGTCCAATACTCGAAAAACGGAGTAACGCCTGTAGAGAACATCACACCTGAAGAGTTCGTTCAAATATACGAAAAAATGGGGTACCGGAATGCCCTTGCAAGAGATCCGAATTCTTTAAGTTATCTGGCCAGGCCTGCCAGAGGACTCCTCCTGCTGGCTCTGGACTCCTGCAAGTATGAGGAGAATCCAGGTCGGGGTGCACCTGTCACAGGTGGACGAATCAAACCAGAAACTCTGCTCTGGATTCAGGAAGTTTTAACAAAACCAGAATATGCCTCCAGCGGTGTGATTGCTACTATGCATCATGGACTTTTGGATCATTTTCCGCAATATGATACCATCATGGCAGACTACATGGTTGATAATGCAAACGAGGTGGCAGATCTCCTCGCTTCGCTGCAAGTCTCCCTGGTTTTTACTGGCCATTTCCATGCATCCGACATCTCCATGAAGAGATATTCCAGCGGAACAACGATCTACGATATCGAAACCGGCTCCACCATCACCTACCCGGATACTATGCGAAATTTAACAATAAAAAATCAAGAATTAGTCATCAAAACCGAGAAGCTCAAAGCAATTCCCGGATTGAAAAACCTTCAAATATCTTCCCACGCTAATGTGGTACAAAGCATTCATGCTATGACCAGGGAATATATGAGATCGTTTCCTATTTCGGAGACGGAAATGAAAGCTTTTGAAGATTTTGCTACGAATGCCTACCTGACTCACTTAGAGGGAGATGAAAAAGAACCGATGCCACTTCTGGATAGCTCTTCTTTCGGATGGACGGCAAAACTACTCCTCTGGTGGAAAGGGCCGGAAGTAGAAGTTTTTTACCGGGACCTACCACCGAAGGATCGGAATCTCAGCATTTCGCTATAGAGATTTTTTTCTCATGAAACCAGAGCTTCCTCTTCGGATTCATAGATATTAAACATATCCATGAGCTCCACGACTTCAAATACTTTGCGGACTGCGACAGAAAGGTTACAAAGCTTCAAGCTTCGACCAGTATCCTTCAGGGTTCGCATCAAAGAGACAAAAACACGCAAACCGGAAGAGGACATGTATTCCACATCTTCCAGATTGAGAACTACATTCTTTTCCGGATAGTTTCGAACAACCTCATTCAGCGCATTCTCGATTTCGGAAGCAAGGTGCACATCCAGACGGCCTGTAAGATAGACAATGACATGTTTTCCTGATTCTTTAAGATTTGGCTTCATACATAGACTCCCGTGAATCGGCTGGTAATCAGACTCCGCTTTTTAATCTTTTTTCAGCAACAAAAAAATTCTTACCCTCTTCTCTCGTATAGCTGCATTGATCCATTAATGATCGGATCAAATAGATACCGAATCCGCCCTTGCGACGCCCGGTAAGGTTTTCATTGAGGTCCGGCTGTTGTACGGAATTGATATCAAATTGTTTTCCGTTATCAACAAACTGAAATCGAAATAGATCATCGTACTCAATATGAACATTGCACTCAAAGCAGTGGTTTTCCGGCTCCACATCCCGGTAAGCGTGAATAACAATGTTGGTGGCAGCCTCATCGGCGGAAAGCAAAATATCGTCCCTTACCTGTCCCTCAATTCCATGTTTGACACATAGGTCGTGGAGGAAATCCCGTAATACCGGCACACTTTCCACCACAGCCGGCAATACTATGCGATATTCACCCGGGGTTCGCACAAGAGAGTGAAATCTTGTGATCACCATGGTAAAATCGTCGTATTGAAGGTCCGTACCGGAATACTGCACAACATTGTCGTATACTATATCGATAATCTCCTGTGGCGGCGCATCCAGATTGTCTTTGAGAAGATGCAGAAATCGCGCCAGGCCGAACTCTTCATTCTCTTGATTCACCGCCTCAATCACACCGTCGGTATAGAGTACCAGCAGATCGTCATCTTGAACCAGCAACTCCCCACCAACAAATCTCTGACGCCCATGAGGAACAACACCCAGCGGTGCGCCTTTTCCCGACAGAATATCATAAGTGCCATCGGGATGCATAAGTATCATTTCATTATGTCCGGCAGAAGCATAGCGCAACATGGATGTGCGTGGTTCAAAGCGCGCCAGAAACACTGTGACAAACATCCCGGAGTGAGACTCTTCGTAGAGCAATTCGTTGGCCAGAGAGAGAATTCGTGTTGGTTCATCTTCCGAGCGAATGATGGTGCGAAGAATAGAACTGGAGAGTGCCATAAATAACGCGGCAGGCAACGACTTTCCTGAAACGTCGGCCACCAGCATCACCGCATCGCCATTGGTGGAGTGATTGTAGAAATCATAAAAGTCACCCCCGATGGTCCGGGCCATAACAGACCTTGCCCCCAGATCCATATGTGCATGATCGGGAATAGCCTCCGGCAAAATGTTCTGCTGAATTCTTGAGGTGATCTCCACCTCTTTCTCCATCGCCTGCTTTGCAAGAATCTCTTCGTTTAACTTAAAATTTTCATAACCTCGAACCATCTGGGAAGCGATGGTAGTAAGCATACGATAGTCTTCATCGGAAAATCGACCTGAATGAGGGTCGGAAACACATATAACGCCGTAAGGATTCTTCTCCCGGGAGGTAAACGGAATCATGATGCTGGCGTTCGTGCGATAGGCTTCGGGAGAACTAAGATTCCCTACGTCGTATTCATCGCTCAAAGCGTTGGTAAAAACCGAACGGCCAGAAAGAAAAACATGAGTCGAAAGTTTATGTTCCTGATGCTCCAGTTCTCCTGTTTCATTGTAGTTGCCTTCCCTGGCCACCACTTCCAGTTTTTCGGTGGAAGCATTATACAGCAACATGCTGGCTCTACTTACCTGCATGTCTGTGGTAATGATCTTCAGGACTCGATTGAATAGCTCCTCAATGGATTTGGATTCGACAAGAGTCGCGGCTACTGAGTGAAGACTGGTAACCTCCCGAAGTTTTTTTTCAAGCTGCTCATTGGAGTATTGCAGATCATCAATGAGCATCCTCCTTTGAAGCGCAATGGCCACCGAATCTGAAAAGCTCTGAAAAAGTTCCTGATCGTGGTCGGTAAAAGATGCCCTGTCTATTGTATTGAGCACTTCAACAACTCCGATAACGTTCCCGTCTACAATGAGTGGAGCTGCCAGAAGATTCCGGGTCTGATGTTGAGACATTTTATCCACTGCACCGTAGAACGATGGATCATTCTGAGGATCATTGACCATGATGGTCCGCATCTCCTGCGCGGCCCTTCCCACAATACCCTTACCCGGAGGAATTCGAATACCGGTCAATTCTCCTTCTTTATGTCCTGAGACAATATCGAAGTAGAGTTCTCCCGTGTTTTCATCTACCAGAAACACAGTGGCACTTTCGGCCCGGATCACCTTCCGGGCGCTGTAAAGAACCGTGGATATCATCTCATTCAACTCCCTGGAGGAGTTGATCAAATTGGAAACTTCGAGAATTGCTTTGAGACGATCATCAGCATCTTTGATTTTCTGATGGAGATGAGCGTTTTCCAGTAAAAGTAAAAGGCCGCTTCTGAAAGAAAAAAAGAGGTTGGCCGAGCTCTGATCCAGCCAGCCATTTAGCAATATAGTACTGAAGGCCGAGGAAAGGCTCTCAATGAGCAGTGAGTCTGACTCAAAGAACTGCTGAAAATAGATTGGGTTTCTGACTATGATGGCCCCAATTTTTCCTTCTCCGGTTTGCAAGGCTGTGCAAAGAGTCGGTACACTGACCGATATGGACTGAGCCTTGCCATTTTCATCGGTAAATTGCTGACTCTCACCGGAAAGCAAATTCAGTCCTGTTGTGTAGTGCAGGACAAATTCAGCTATCCTGTAGACTTCTTCAGGATTCTCATCAGCATAAAAAGCCTTCAATTGCCCTTCGGGAGAATAATAGATCAGATTGGCCGTGCGGGCCTTGAGCATTACCCGTGCCTCATCCAGGGTCATTTCGAGGAAATAATCCACCTCCCGCGTACGGTTCAGTGAATGATGCCCGGCGT
>JBNLFC010000170.1:5328-7713 GCA_050305335.1 Leptospirales bacterium | reverse complement strand
TTTATCTGGGAAGGTGGTTTGTCAATATAAAAGCTATAGGATATTAGATGAAAAACCGATCAGGTAAAAAATACATTATGACCATAATCATACAGTTCAAAAGCGTATCACTCGTTCTTTAAGGTGGCAAGTCTAAATATTAAAAACATTATAGCGGTGGGCTCCGGGAAAGGAGGCGTTGGTAAATCAACGGTATCGGCCAACCTGGCAGCCACGTTGGTATCAGAAGGGCATGCAACCGGTCTTGTGGACCTGGACATCTATGGTCCATCCCTGGGAAAACTGTTTGGAAAAACGGGAAGGATTCCCATCGAAGCGAAAGATGAAGCAACTATCCTGCCTGTGGATGTAAATGGACTGAAACTCATGAGTTTTTCGTTCCTCATGGAGGAAGAACAGGCTGTTGTGTGGCGTGGGCCCCTTTTGAATAGTGCCGTTCGACAGTTGCTTTTTGACGTACACTGGGGTGAACTGGACTATTTGATACTGGATCTTCCCCCTGGAACGGGCGATGTGCAGCTTTCCCTTTCCCAGTTGATCAGTCTGGATGGTGCCCTCGTCGTCTCCACTCCACAAAGCGTGGCTCTTGCCGATGCCACCCGGGCCATCAATATGTTTCAGAAAGTAAACATCCCTGTGCTGGGAATCATTGAAAACATGTCTGAATTTGTTTGCCCTGCATGTGGACACAAAACACATATCTTCTCCAGCAAAGGTGGCATGCATCTGGCAGAAAAATTTGGAGTCCCGGTTCTGGGTCATCTTCCTTTGCAGACCGAAATCATGGAATCAGGAGAAGAAGGTAAACCCTTTGTCTGGATGGAAAATGGAAGTCCCATACTCGACACGTATAAAGATATCATCTACCGTATGAATGAGCAAATTAAGCTATTCAGAGAGTAATAAAAGTTACATTGATCAATGGTCTTCAGATACGCAGGAGACCATTGCATTGAATAGATTGGCTTTGAGAACCGGTTTAAGCAGACGATGAGTTGCGCCAACGCATGGTTGCTGATCTTCATTATACGCTGTAACCACAATCACACACTTTTCCAGGTCCATTTCACGAATTCTTCGGGTCATTTCTGAACCGTCCATTACGGGCATGGCAAGGTCAGTGATAACAACATCCGGTCGTAGCTTTTCGAAAAGCTCCAGACCAACTTTCCCATTCTCGGCAACATAAACCTCTTTCACTTTTCGTTTGAGAATGGTGGCAAGATTATTACGCATCATTGCCTCATCTTCCACCAGCAGCACTCGCAATGACTTGAGGACCGAGTAGTTGTCAGTTTCACCTATTTGCTTCTCTTCGTTGTCCATCATCCCAACAGGCAATCTCTCACCCGGGGAGAAAAAGAATAAAGGAAAAAGAAAGGTTATAATAAAATTTTTATCCAGGGTATTTTTTACCATAAATTCCATTGTCTTCCTTCCAGTAGAACCACCGGCATGACGGCAAAGTTTCCTATTTTTATCCCGGGGAAGGTGTAACCGCGTTGATTCTACAACGAACCTTTTGCTCATACGACACTATATTGATCGGAAATACATCCGGCATCCTGAAATTGCAGGGTGCCGGATGATGAGATGAGCCAAGCCTCCAAGCGTTACTTTTGCGCAAGCGCCCTGTTTAACGCGGAAAAGAGAGCCCTGATGGATGCTCGAATGATGCTCGCATCAATCCCGGCGCCAAAGCAGTATTTCCCCTCCTCACTTTTAATCTGGATATAAGCAATGGCTCTGGAATCTGAGCCATGCTCCAGAGAATGCTCATGATAGGATTCAAGGGTAAAAGGAAAAAGGCCGTGGGTCATCAAAGCGCGACGACAGGCGTCAATTGGGCCATTGCCCACACCCTCCAACTCTTTCTTCTGACCATGATAGCGAAATTCTACTTTGCACCGGACAGCATCTGAATCCTCCGCGTCGGGATAACCGACAAAAGAGATGAACTCCAGAGGCTCCTTACGGTCCAGATACTCCTTTTGAAATGCAGAGTAGATCTCTTCGGGCATAATTTCTCGTGCCGAAGCGTCTGCCAGAGATTGCACCATCAAGCCCAGTTCAGGATGCATGGAACGAGGCACCTGCAGACCAAATTCTTTATCCATGACATAGGCCACCCCACCTTTGCCTGATTGGCTGTTGATGCGAATGATAGATTCGTAGGTACGGCCCACATCCGCCGGATCGATGGGAAGATAGGGCACCTCCCATACATCCACCTGATTCTCCTGTCGATAGCTCATTCCTTTGTTGATGGCATCCTGGTGATCCATCTTGCAGCCGTGCAAGGCAAATACCATGGGCACGGCCTGGGTGCGGTCATAGCTGCGCGGGACGTACACTTTGTAATTTCTGGCCTTGGAGCCGTTGTAC
>JBNLFC010000170.1:0-5318 GCA_050305335.1 Leptospirales bacterium | reverse complement strand
CAGCTCTCCGGCATAGGGATGACGGGGGTGGACCGGCATATGGGTACAGCGTTCGTAAATCTCCACCACCCTGTTGATCCGTGAGAAGTCGAGATTTGACTCAACTCCCTGGGTAAAAAGGTTCATGGCCAGTGTCATGACATCTACGTTTCCAGTCCGTTCCCCATTGCCGAAAAGGGTTCCCTCCACCCGCTGAGCCCCTGCCAGCATAGCGAGCTCTGAGGCTGCTACAGCTGTTCCGCGATCGTTATGGGTATGAACGCTGATGATGGCCGCATCGGGGCGAGAAAGGTTTCGAATGAACCATTCAATCTGATCCGCATAGAGATTCGGCGTAAACATCTCCACTGTGGCGGGCAGATTAAGAATCACCTTCCTCTGTGGCGAGGCATCCCAGGCATCCATAACAGCTTCACAAACTTCCAGCGCATAATCGGTTTCGGTTCCTGTAAAACTTTCTGGAGAGTATTCCAGTGTGATCTCTCCGTCAAACTTGTCCGCCAGGGTCCGAATTTGCTTCACCCCGTCCACAGCAATGCTGAGAATTTCCTCTTTCTTCATGCGAAAAACCACACGACGCTGCAGTTCTGACGTGGAGTTGTACAGATGCACTACGGCTCTTTTCACACCCTGCAACGCTTCAAAGCTCTTCTCAATCAAATGGGTTCGAGACTGAGTCAGCACCTGCACGGTCACATCCGGAGGAATGCACTGCTCATCCACCAGTTTGCGAAGGAACTGAAATTCCACTTCAGAGGCCGAGGGAAATCCTACTTCAATCTCTTTAAAACCGACCTCCACCAGAAGGCGGAAAAGATCGACCTTTTCCTGGACATTCATGGGAATGATCAGAGCCTGGTTGCCGTCACGCAAATCCACACTACACCAGCGAGGTGCCTGCTCGATACGTTGGTCCGGCCATTGGCGGTCGGGTAAGCTCACCACCGGGAATGGGCGGTATTTTTGACTGGCTATTGTATTCATAAAAAAACTCCTGATTCATGCAATTCAAAAGGATCACCCCTTGCTCCGTACACCGATCCGCACACAGGTCGTGATTTTGAATACGAGCCGGGACTGGCAATGACCGTAAAAAGGAGAAGGGAAAAGGGTTCCCGGATTATAGCGATAGAAAGGATAGAAGTAGAAAGGAGGGACTCAAACTTCGAGATAATTCTTTTTTACCCGATGCGCAACGATTTCTTGCATTCATGGTGGAATGGAACGGTTCCATGACTTTTCATGCCCTCCTTTTCGGTATTTCCGAAATATCGAATGCCTCAGAGGCGTCCAATACTTCCTCAGAGGCAACTTCTGTACAGATTATCGATTGGATGGGTTCCGGTCAATAGTTTTCCTCGCAACTCACCGTTCCCATTTAAAATTCGCTTCCCAAAGAAGGGGGAACCGGTGAGTTAGCTCCAGACCAGTAAAAAACGGCAGATTTATGGAATTCAGCAGAAATAGACCCAGTGACTTTGTACGAAAAAGGATTCGTGATATGGAGGCTTATGTGCCGGGGAAGCAGCTCCATGGATCCGATATTATCAAGCTCAACACAAACGAAAATCCCTTCCCTGTAACGGAGAAGGTAAAGCGTGCACTCATTGAAGAGATTGAAAACGGAGCTCTTCAGAAATATCCGGATCCCGGTGGACTGAAGCTTCGCGAAGCATTGGCCCGAAAGCATAGAACCGATGCCAGCAGAATCATGCTGGGAAATGGCTCGGACGAACTCCTATCCATTATCTTCCGCTCTACACTGGAGAAAGGTGATAATGTGGTCTACTCCAGACCAACCTACAGCCTCTATCCAGTCCTGGCAAAACTGGCAGGAGCTGAATTTGCTGAGGTGGAGGTAAATAGCGACTGGAGCCAGGATCTGGACGGAATGCAGCGCTTTGCCAGCGGTACCACTCCCATGGGCTTTTTCACTCCCGGTGCAAGACTTACCGTAATCACGAATCCCAACGCTCCCACTGGAATTCTGGAATCAAGAGAAGCAATCCTTAGCTATGTAAACAGAAATGTGGGGCTGACCCTTGTGGACGAGGCGTACATTGCTTTCGGAGGTGAGTCTCTGGCCGATGTAGCAGGAACCGAACGCTATCCTCGATTGATAGTGGTGGGAACCTTTTCTAAGAGTCATAGTCTGGCAGGGCAACGCATCGGATGGCTGGTGGCCCATCCGGACCTGGTTCATGAATTCGAGAAGATCAGGGATTCCTATAATGTATCCCGGTTGGGCCAGGTGGCGGCTCTGGCGGCTCTGGAGGATGAAGCGGAGATTTTAAGCAGAATCGAAACTATAAAAGAAAATCGAGAGTTTCTTACATCTTCGCTACGGGAACTGGGTTTTTTTGTCCTGGACTCCTCGGCCAACTTCATCTATGCAAAGCTTCCGGCCTATGTGAATAACGCATCCTTCAAAGAGGGGCCCGCCCGCCGATATGTGGAGTTTCTGGAAAACAACAAAATCCTGGTAAGGCATTTTCGTGGCAATCCCCGAACAGAAGACTTTGTTAGAATTTCCATAGGTCAGAAGGAACAGCTGGAAATTCTCCTGTCTAAAACGAAAGAGTATCTGGGACTCTGGAAGTCAGTTTAAACTTCCGGATCCCGGCCTTCAGTTTAAAGCGCATCGGCTGACGCCTGATAGAATTATATCTGCCTCTAGCAAAATCTAGCTAACTGGCAACATGTGTGTTACAGAGGTTGCTCAGACAGCCTCTAATATGGCTCCGCGCATTGTCCATTTCGATCGGCATGGACAATAGTTATAAACATTCTGTTAATTAATATTTTCCCCGTTACAAATATTGATAGAAAAAAAGAGGAACCGGATTGTCTTTTTTTTTATAAGGCATATCCTTATTGAGGAAATGCATCAAAGGGAAGACCATGAAACAAGCACACCTGCGCCGCACTCTCTCTACTCTCCTGGCCACTACAATCTTCATCACGGGGGGGCATTGCATGAAGGCCGATCGGATCAACACAGATATCAATGGCCCGAAAGGCCTTTCCAATCTCTTCCTGGGAGCCTTTGTTCTGAGTGGCTACACCATCAGCGGCACTATTTCCGGGCTCACCAGCAGTGGACTGGTTTTACAGAATAACGGAGGGGATGATCTGACGGTTACGGCAGGCGCAACCACCTTTAGCTTCCCAATAAAGGTGACAGGAGCGTTTGATGTAAGCATATTGAGTGTGCCTGGAAATCCTCCACAAACCTGCACCGTTACCGGTGGAAGTGGGGATGCCACAGCAGCCACGCCCAACATAGCCTTGAGTTGTACCAATAGCACCTGGCAGGCAGCTGAGTTTGGAACACCCGGTGCACTGCCAAAAACCGCTGCAGGAATTGATGGCAATAGCAATGTAATGGTAGTGAATACCAATGGTACACCAACGGATTCCATCCATTTTACCAGCAACACGGAGGGTGGAGGATGGGGAGTCAACACAGCATTGACCAATGGCGGCAGCCCCTACTCATATTCTGGAGCCCTTGATTTTTTGCGGATGAAAATGAATGAAGCGGGACAGGCCTCGATAACCTGGGATTCAGTTGCAAGCGCTTCACCTAATCCATCGGTCATCGGGTATCAGAATGGCGTATGGAATAGTAATATCGCTGATCTGATTGCAACGGATGGCGGGAATCAAGCATTGATAGACATCGATGAAAGCGGAAATTGGAGCATGGGATATGCCAGTTCATCCAATAGTTTTTCTATTTCAACACAACCTGCAGCCCAATCATCACCGAGTTTTTCCGCGCAGGGTATCCTCAGTTGCGCTAGCAATACGGCAGGTACCTACGCGATGGATGTGTCGCCACATGGAAATATTGTGTTTGCCTGTAATGATGCAAGCACTCCTCCCAATGTAAAAATAGCTTTAAAGCTTGCAGGCGGAAGTTGGAGTTCACAATTTTTCTCCGGGGCAACGGGAACAATAAAAACAAAAATTTCCATCAATGATGCTGGCGATATGCTCATAGCACTCGCAAGCAGTTCCTCGTTAAATGCCTATTACTCAAAACATGGCACTGGCTCCTGGCAGCACTCTTTATCGTTAATGAGCCTGGTTTCAAGTATTGTATTTGATACAGCTCTCGATGCTGCAGGCAATGGGATCGTAGTCTGGTACGGTGCAAATACCATAACTCCAATTTATCAAATATGCGTGAAACGCTTTTCAATGAACAATGCTAGCTGGGATAGCTCCCAATGCACCGCAATCTCTGGCACACCAACACCAAGGTCTATTGCCATGGCTATTAATAGCAAAGGGTTTGGCTATTTTGCAGCCTCGGATTCACTGAACAATGTTTTCCTGGAGTCTTTAGATATTACCGCAGCACTGAATTCACCCAATGGTACTCCATACACTACCGGCGCTGGAAACACCGACACCTTGAGCCTGGATGCAAATGAGAAGGGCCAGGGAGTGGTGGCATGGGGAACTTCCGGGAACAAGGTTCATGCGGAGGTTTTGCGTTAGGCACTCTTCGCACCGATCGTTACTCTTACTTCCTTGTTCATTTTTATTGATGCCTGGCAGTATCGTTGCACTCATCAGCTGCATGTCGGAAATTTTTATGAATTTCTATAGCAACATGAAGAAACAACAACGTGAGATCTTTATCCCTGGTCCGTACTACAGCCGTTCGACCCTGCTTATACCGGAGGATTACTATGAGCGCTACATTCGAAATAAAAGGATCGGCAGGATCGGTATTACCTATTTTGTTCGCAATCTCTTGAATGATCCCCGGCGGGATTATAAGCTAAGCTTTTTGAAGTCCAGGAAGTGGAAGAAGCAGTATCAGAAGGATGGCCAGCATCTTGTGCGGGTGAATTTCTATCCTCATGAGGATGAGTGGGCTCGGTTGTCTTTGTTGTCGAATGCTACGGGTTTTTCCCGATGCTATATTTTTGTCTATCTGATGCTGCGCTACCTCGGAGAGACGCATCTGGGTGATGGTGGAACTGTTCCAAAACACAGGAAGAATAAATGGAATCCGCTCACAATATGCATCCTTAAACTTGACTCCAGGATGAGAAAGCTGGCACGGATACTACAAACATAGACCCGGCTCACCACCTCTTGCACAATCAAACGTAAACGGCTGATCACCTGCTAGTTAATAGCGCAGTATTTCAATGCAATGAATCCATGATATAAAACTCAGGCAACCTGGTTTCATTTATCTTTTCAGAAAGGAAAGAATGAGGGAACCAGCAATAAAATCACATCCCATGACCAGGCACACCTGTGCAGGAAAGACTTACAAAGTTGCTCTGGAGGAG
>JBNLFC010000169.1:0-7717 GCA_050305335.1 Leptospirales bacterium | reverse complement strand
TTACACATATGAAGCTGCCGCACGACTTGCATTTCAAGCAGGTTCGGATATAATCCTTCTCACCGCCGACACCCCGGTCACGGGAAAGATTTATGACTCATTGTTGAGCGGTTTTCAATCGGGTGAATTGTCCGTTTCGGAATTGGACCGATCTGTTCAGCGCCAGGTGAAGCTCAAAATACGCAAAGGGCTTTTCGCACCGGACCAACTATCGACACTAAAGGGTTCGGATAGGGAAAATCTGCAGTCAAGGTATGCTCGCGAGAAACAAAATCGTGAAGCGAAGTACGGGACTATTGTGACAAAATACCGTGGTGGCCTGGATGGATTGAATCGCAAGCTTTCCCGGGAGGGAGTGGTCGCAAGAAATAATGACTTTCGAGGAGTGATCACTGCAACACAATATGGTTCACTTGTGGCATTTATCAATGACGGAGATATGATATCCGCTCTGAAACAGATGAGTCAGCACAAAATAGCCATTCACGACGTTTACTCTCCTCTGTCAGCTTTGAACTCCCCGTTGCTGCAAGCAGGAGAAACCTGGTTGGTGGAGATAGAGTCCCTTGCTTACTGGAATCGGTTAGTAAAATTACATAATGAATTGCCTCCGGAGAAGCGTCCTTATCTCATCGGTCTTTTTACAGGAAATCCTTTCCTTTCTCTGAATGATCCATCCTATGGCACTATACTCGTTTCGCTTTCACCCACTCTTGAGTCTCGCAAAGCTTTGATCTATCGTGCCATGGGAACCGAATCTGTTCCGGTGCACCAATTTACCGCCGAAACTGAAAAATAGTTCTATATGCTGTTCCAATGGAATAGAGTTGGATTGTGCAACAGCGCAAAAAGAAAAAGAATTGAGTGGCACCAAACTTTAAAAAAGCTATTATGAAGTTATTGAACGGATCATGGATACCAGAAGAATCTGGTGGAGGCGAAACTATGAGACAGCAAAGGACCGAAGCCTGTAGAGCAACCGCTCTAAACGAAACTGTGGACCAAAGATATTATTTCTTAAAGGCAATGGCTTTTACCATAGTTGTTCTTTCGCTTTTCCTGTTTACACTTCCGCTTCATGCAAAGGAGGTTCAATTTAGTGCTACGGATAATTGCGTAGCCTATCGCACAAATAAAGCAGTGCTCTTCATGGCTAGCCTGGATGTAGTGGGTAAAAACTGCAGTGTAAAAGCCGGTGCAACGCGTCAGGATGATTCGTACAGTGTAGAAGTATCAATTCCCGTTGACAGCTTTGATACCGGAAACTCCAGCAGAGATGAAAGTGTAGCCGATATTTTGAAATTCAGTGAAAGCCCCAATCTTCTTTTCAAAGCAAATGGTGTACCGAAGAATCTGGTCGATATGAAAAGTGGCGAGGGTTTTCCATTAAAGGGAAGTTTGAGAATCGGCAGAGTTGCCTTTCCAGTCGAGTTTACAGTAAAAATCCAGGGGGAAGGGAGCGAAAAGGCTGTCACCGGTGTTACTGTGACACGCTTCACCGCTTTTAAGATCGAGCCACCCACCATTGGACCCGGAGGTGTTATGGTAAAGGCTAACGATTATCTGGAGCTCCATTTTCATATTCTACTGGCCAGAGTAAGCGGGCTATAAAAAATATAGCCTTATGAGCGAACAAAAATCTCTGTCTGTAATTATCCCCACGGATTTACCTGTTGATATTGAATGGCTGGGGGAGATGGTTCCGCGCTATCTGGAAAAAGCAACGGAAATCGTGCTTCTCCACGTAATCGATTCCTCCATTCAGCAAAAACTTCAGCAGAGCGATGTAATCGATACCACCAGTATACTTTCCACGATTCGAACCAGCGCAGAAGCACAGCTTTCCGAGGCAAAGCATCAACTTGGCTCTGACCGCTTTAATGCCATGGTGGTAGAGGGGACTCCATTTCTTGAAATACTGAAAATTTCCCGGGACCTTCAGGTTGATATGATCGCCATGCGCATACGTTCTCATTCCAGAAGTATTGAGGATTTCTTTTTCGGTTCCACTGCCGAGCAGATCATACGGGGAAGTAGCATACCCGTATTTGCCTTTCCTTAAAGTCGATATGCTCTGGAGTGTGATCATACTTTTACGTGCAATCCAACAAGAATTGCGAAGGGAATGAGTGTGACCTGGCGGCACAATGAGATTATAAAAGCAGGTGATGCCTCTCTCTGGATCGATGAGGCCGGACCACTGGGTGTCAACATGGTTCTCCTCTGGGACACCACCACGGGGGAGGCTGCCTTGATCGATCCAGCGGGCGATATACCCGAAGTTGCATCTCTCATTTCCAGAGAAAAGCTAAAGTTGAGTAAAATTCTCTTAACGCACTCCCACTTTGATCATGTGTGGGATCTGGACCAGGGCGCCGCTCTTCTGGAATATGGTTCCGGAAGCAGTGATTCCACAGGCGTTTTTCTTCACGCTATGGATCGACCGGTCTTTGAAAGGTTGGCCCAACAGGGAATGGCTTTTGGTTTTCGCATCTCTCCGCCCCACACAGGCATCGATCACTATATCGAAGATAGTGAGACTATCTCTATTGGACAGGTAAATTTGCATGTTCTGCACACCCCCGGTCATTCGCCGGGGAGTGTTTCTTACTATTGTGATACGGGATTTGTTTTTACAGGAGATACCCTATTTCAACTCGGTATTGGAAGAAGCGATCTGCCTGGAGGGAATGGCAGGCAGTTGCTGGAAAGCATTCAGGTTCGACTATTCTCCCTTCCAGATGAGACAGTGGTTGTGCCCGGTCATGGCGATTTCTCCACCATCGGGGATGAAAAGAGGTACAATCCGTATTTGCAAAGATGAAAATAAAGAGACGATGGAAATTCACCTATCTGCTTTTTGCACTGACGTTAATCGTTTTTACGAAACGAGCTCCGTGGCTTTTGGCCAGAGAGGTAAACGGTACCCAGAAAGAACGTTTCTATCTGGAACTCAAAGGCGGTCAGGAATTATTTTTACAGGGAAACATAGCAAATAGTTTCATCCAGCAAGCTGATTTTCCACAAATAGGGTGGATCGCCTATTTCAATGGGTCCGATCTTCAAAGAAACTTAAGCGCCTATGCTTACGAAACCGCCCCCCGGGCAAAATTGAGAGCTACTTATGGTGAATTCAGCTTTGAATTTACACCCTTTCGCTGGTTGGGAGTTGGTATGGACTACCACAATTCTCAATACACCATTCATAATGCAAAACGCAAATTGCTTTTTCGAGATGGTACAATACCGATGTACTTTTATTTTTTTCTGCAGCCAATCCCACAACCAATACTGGATAACTTGATTTTACTGGAAACGCTCCAACCTCTGCTACATCGCAACACTCAGGTTTTAAATATTGCAACTACCGATTATAATGTCAATTTCCACCTGCATCCGCACTCCATCATTGATCCCTATTTTCGTATCATCTATGGCAACGGAAAGGACAACTACTCCCGGTATGGAGTATTTCGCATAGGGACAGCACTGGGAGTTCGAATTTATCTGGGACACATCTATTGGCTTGCAGAACTTGCCGCGGTTAAGAACTTTTCGCAGCTACCCCGTAGCAGATACGATATCTTTCGAGGAAAAAGCAGTAGCCATAATGGCAAGTTGGGCCACTGGAATGATCTTGGTGAAGGCTATGCCCAGATGGGACTGGGCGTAGCAATCTAAAAACCCCGCTATACCGGACACCGGAGAACGTTATTGCCCTATATGTCGGCTACAAACGAAAGCCTTTTCCACGTTTCACATACATTATGTTCCGTGTATTGGCTCTGATTGGGACCTTTGATTTAGGATTATGTCTCCTGCAAACAGGGATACGCAATTTTATCGTGAAGAGAGTAAAAATTCCCTTCAGGAGCATGGAAATGAATTGCACTGAATTTCAGTGCAATAAAGCGGCATCCGAAATTCATAGAAAAGTGATTGCCGGGAATCGAATTGTATAAATCAGATCTTTCTGATATCGATTTTATCGTCATATCATGTTCAACAAATAAATTTTTGGCAGGTAGGCTATGTCCGAAAAACAGACATTCCTGGGGCATTCAATCACCATCCGGGGTGAAATCGAATGCAATGAAGACCTCATCCTGGAAGGGCAGTATCACGGCGCTAAATTAGACGTGGGCAATAATGTGTTTATTGTAGGGCGCAATGCAATAGTTCGCGGAGACATCTTTGCCCGTCAGGTGATTGTAATGGGGGATTATGAAGGCACTATCAGGGCTCCCGAGATCATTCAGATTACGGCAACCGCTCGAGTCGTTGGCGACCTGTACACACGTAAAATTGATATTGAGCAGGGTTCCTTTTTCAAAGGTGGACTCTTTCTGGAAGAACCGGCTAAAGCCTGATTCACTTTCTCTCCTATCCATCTCCTATCGGGAGATGGAGGAGTGAAAAACTTCGGGTCTATTAGAGAGTCAGTTTTCCATTCTCCAGTGCCAACAGTTTAATGCTGATGCTACAACTCAGCACCAGTTTTTCCACTCCGTTTCATTGATTCCAATTGTAGACTTCCCATCGCTTCTTACAATCGGGGTCTTGAGCAATCGCGGGTTTTCTTGCAATTTTTCCAGAATATCGAATTTCATATACTGTAACTGAAGACGCTTGAACTCTTTACCATCGCGATCCAGCAAATCCTCCTCCGGGTGGTTTTTCAGAACACTCTTTAGCTCACCAGGACTGATGGCTTTTTCATCCATATTTACAAATTGAAATTTCACTCCACGTTCTTTAAAAAAACGTTGAGCGGCTTTTGTACCATTGCAATTCTTAAATCCAAAGATTTGAATCATGGGAGCTGCTCAAAGAAATCGTTTCCTTTGTCATCAACGACTATGAATGTTGGAAAGTTTTCAACAGTGATTTCCCAAACTGCCTCCATTCCAAGCTCTTCAAACTCCACAACACGAACATCCTTGATATGCTCTTTCGCAAGAATAGCGGCAGGGCCGCCAATGGATCCCAGATAAAATCCTCCGTGTTTTTTACATGATTCGGTGACCGCGCGCGACCGATTCCCTTTGGCAAGCATAATCAACGACGCTCCCTGACTCTGAAAAAAATCCACATAAGAGTCCATTCGTCCTGCGGTGGTAGGACCGAAACTTCCCGAAGGGTAACCATCGGGCTTCTTGGCAGGGCCTGCGTAGTAAACAATGCGATTTTTAAAGTAATCGGGAATGCCGCCACCCTGATCGACTCGCTCCTTCAGTTTGGCGTGAGCAATATCACGCGCCACAATCATTTTACCTGTGAGAGAGAGTCGGGTACGAATCGGATAGCGAGATAACTCGGCTTGAATCTCGTTCATAGGCCGATCCAGATTGATCTGCACGGGTGTAGACTCTGCAATTCCGCCGGGCTCAGGCAAGAAGCGGGCCGGATTGGTCTCCAGTGCCTCTACGAATAACCCTTTATCGGTAATCTTTGCTTTAATGTTGCGGTCTGCAGAGCAGCTAACTCCCAGGCCAATAGGCAGTGATGCGCCGTGCCTTGGAAGCCGTATGACTCGCGCATCGTGAGCGAAATATCTGCCCCCAAACTGGGCTCCCAGGCCAGTCTGGCGCGCCAGCTCCATAACCGTGGCCTCCATCTCAAGATCGCGAAACGCATGGCCGGAGATGTCGCCTTTGACAGGAAGATGATCCAGATATCTTGCAGAAGCCAGTTTGACTGCTTTGAGGTTCATTTCGGCCGATGTCCCACCGATGACTATGGCCAGGTGGTAGGGAGGGCAAGCGGCGGTTCCAAGAGATTTCAATTTTTCAAAAAGAAATTGCTTGATTCGTTCCGGGGTTAATACTGCGCGAGTTTCCTGATAGAAAAACGTCTTGTTGGCAGATCCTCCACCTTTTGCCAGAAAAAGGAATTTATATTGATCGCCAGGCACAGCCTCTATATCAATTTGAGCGGGCAAATTGCATCCTGTGTTTTTTTCTTCGAACATGGTGAGCGGCGCGTTCTGAGAATAACGCAGGTTTTCACCTGTATAGGTTTTAAAAATTCCCCGGGAAAGCGCTTCTGCATCATCAAAATCGGTCCAGATCCTCTGGCCCTTTTTGCCCATGACAATGGCGGTTCCGGTATCCTGACAACTGGGCAAAATTCGATCAGCTGATATGACCGCATTCTTGATCATGGCCAGCGCTACAAATTTATCATTATCCGATGCATCACTGGCATGGAGGATTTTCTGGAGACTGCGCAGATGTTCTGTGCGAAAAAGATAGTTCACATCGCTCATGGCTACCCTTGCAAGCTCGGTAAGAGCCTCCGGTGCAACTTTTAAAATGGGAGTTCCATCCAGCGTTGATTTTGATACATAATCAGAAGAGATCAGCCTGTATTCGGTATCATCTTCTGCAAGGGGGAACATGGGGGAATAAATGAAGTCTGGCATGAACAACTCCTTTGTCACAAGAGCGGTGCTCTTAGATTATCCATGTCCGCTCTATTTCTCTATTCAGTCTACTCAGTTTCCTGGGTGACGGGTCCATCCCACAGGGTGTACAGAAGCCGTATCCATAATTTTTTGATAAAGAGAGAAACGAAACTTTTTGAGAATCTTTAATCCCCCGGGAGCAATGCCGTAGAGTCGCCTTTCTGTTTCTAGCTTTTGTAGTATCTTCGCAACAGACTCAGAGGAATACGAATTTTCTTTGAGATGGTTAATGATTCTGCAGGTAATGAGAATTGTATAAATATCTTCGCGCTGAAATTGCCCATTTTCATAGTGAAGCGAAGTCAAACGGCCCGCCAGTGGCGGACTGAATGGGGTTGAGTAGCCTTTGCTCTGCAGGGACGTCCCCGGTGTGAAATAGAAGGGGGAAACACCAATTTTAACAGGCAATCCTGCCAGAAGCTGTATGGTTTCAATCAGTTGATCGAGAGTCTGTCCGGGCAGGCCCGCAATAAAATAGGAGGTAATTGAAAAACCGGTCGCATGAGCTTGCATGACGGTATCCACGAATTTCTGCCGATGAAAAGTGTTTTCGCCTGAGAGACGCCCCAGTCTGCGCAGCATACTGTTTTGTGCAGCAACCAGCGACACGTTGAGCGTGGAAAAACCGGCGGCTCTCATCGCATTCAAAAGCTCCTGGTCCAGCTCTCCGTAAGAAAGACCATTCATGGCTACCAGCTCCAGAGGCTCATTTCCTGACTCCTCTAACATGGATTGAAATTTATATATTTCTGTTAGCAATTCCAGGGCAAAGGAACGGTTAGCTGTTAGATTATCGTCTTCAAAATCAATTACTCTGTATCCCTGAGCATAGCGAATCTGAATCTCTTTGAGAATCGTTGAAACATCACGGACCCGGTACCCTGGTGAAATGGTATTTACGGAACAAAAAGTGCAACGATGGGGACAACCTCGCGCAGCTATGATCATAGCAACGGGTTTACCCTTCCATTGGTAGTGGTTGCAATTTAGATCCGAAGTGTCCGGAATCAGATTCAAAAAGAGATCTTCGGCAACAGAAGGTCTGCGCGTTGAAGCAGGCGAATTTGTCCCTCCTCTCTTGATCTCGCTTTCCTCTTTATAGTATATGTTTTCTATGTGGGAGAGTGCTAACTTTTTCCTGCCGGAAAGGTGGTCCACAAGTTTACAGAAAGGTTGCTCGCCTTCGCCTGTAATGACGAAGTCAACCGCAGGATTGGATATGATCTCCTCCGGCTTTGCAGATGGATGAAA
>JBNLFC010000168.1:0-7764 GCA_050305335.1 Leptospirales bacterium | reverse complement strand
TTTATCCTCCAGCATCGATAGATCGAATCCAGGATCCAGAATTCGGTAAAAAGGAACTGTGGCAAACGATTCAGATGGCGAATATCGAATGCTCATCGGGGATCCCGGCTGAAATGGAAAGCGATAGGAACCGCTACCAAATCCGTTCTCGGTTTCCCGCAGGGGCTCCCCGCTGTATGCAGAAAGAATGGCAACTGAAAAGGCCGGTTCTATCTTGCCGGTGGAATCGTCAAAAGGAACAATGCGACGAACCACTCCGTCCGAATCGAGAAGAAGATTAATATATCCAACTCCCGCAGCTCTGGCTGCAAATCGCTCCAGTGGAGCATCCAGATAATCTACCTCATATCCACCGTTACTTTTCCGGTCAACTTTGGACGGAAGAACAACTCGCCCGGAATTCCTTATGGCGTTTTCCAGAGCCTGATCCTCCTCGCGATTGTAGCCACGATCTCCCAGCATCAGGTCCAGAGCGATTACCCTTGCCTTCGCATGAGTCAATCGTTGGATTGCTCTGGCAATGAGCTGTCTGGGCCAGGGCCATCGAATGTTAATGGATTCAAAGGAAGCATCGTCAATGGTAACAATCACAATAGGAGCTTCTTGTGCAGCCGGGGGAAAAAGAGCTTCGCGCAAATCTTCGGTTTTCCACTCCAGAGAACGTGAAAATGGGAAAAAAAGGACCGTAACCCATACGACAATGGCAATTGAGAAGGATCCATAAACTCGAACTTGCATTTTCATTTTTCCAACCCCGTTCTACTGTCTCCATAGAAGATAAAGGGGGCCCAGTAAAAAGGTTGCCTGTATCGCTTATCCTGAATAAACTTTCGTTTCATCTTCGCCATGGCATGGGCAAACCCGATTTTTTCCTCCTCCATCATCCTGTAAAGACCAGTCATAAACTTCATTGTGGACTCGTCCGAAACCTGCCAGAGGGAGACCGAAAGCGTCTTTGCTCCTGCCACCAGAAAAGCCTGACTGAGCCCTACAATCCCTTCCCCTTCATAGATTTTACCCAGCCCGGTTTCGCAGGCAGATAGATTCACGAAATCTGCCTCCATTTTCAGCCGGGAGATCTCTCGCATAGTAAGATAGCCATCGTTATCCCCGCCGGATGCACCCGACAGGGATAGGACCACAGCAGAAAGTTCCGGAACCTCCGGAATAACGACACCATGAGTCGCAAAGTGGATAACGCGGTACCGGGAAAGCTCACCATGACTTGACATATCTTTGATACGTCCTTCGTTCACTTCCTCTCCCTTGCGAAGCTCCGCACCTGGAACAATTCGGGATATCTCCTCAACCTCCTCCAGAGTACCGGGGAGATTGGGCCATTGGTCAAAGCCAATTTGCGAATAGAGCGAGCGTGTACTTTCGCCAGACTCAAGCAAAGAATCCGCCACCTGTCTAATTCCGTCTGCATCTCCGGCGCGAATAGCTCCCCGGGCTTTCGCCGGGCCAGCCGGGCTATTGTAGAGA
The DNA here is from genome assembly GCA_050305335.1 of Leptospirales bacterium. GTDB lineage: Bacteria > Spirochaetota > Leptospiria > Leptospirales > Leptonemataceae > JBNLFC01. The sequence goes on along the minus strand of JBNLFC010000168.1, from coordinate 6,279 downwards.
GCTCCACCCAGAGCTAGCATAGATTTTCGCTGAGGTGGGTAACTCCGCTTCATATTTTTTTGAGCCACCGTAATAGATGGCGCATAACTTAAATAATATTTTTCTACCAGATAGCTACCATCGTCATTCATGAGAGTTTCAAAGGGGATAGTGCCAAGAACACCGTCTGGAATGATCAGAATCGAGGAAACGGATGCAAGGCGATCTTTCAGGGGAGCAACCCAGAGTTCGTAAAAAAAATGAGAAATTGCCACAAAGGCGTCATGGTCCTGTCGGGAATGAACAGGCTTGGAGAGCAGGTAGCGGTAAAATTGCACTATGTCCGTAAACGATGGCACATCGGAATCCGAAAGAACGCGCCGGATCTGTGGCCCATATTCGGAATAGAATCCTGCAATTTTATCTCTGTCGGGTACCGAAACCGTGCTGGCAATCCCGTTTCTGTCAATCAGTATTAACTGAAAGGTCTCTCCTCCCAACGTGGCAACGAACAAAAGCGCCTCATCCGGAAAAAGGTTTTCTTGAAAAGAGGCGATCCCCTTCAGAGTAACAGGAGTCGCCCCATCCACTTTTCCCATCTGCTCCAGTAGAACTCTCGCTTTCGAAAGTTCCAGAGCATAGATGCTTTTCCAGATCTCCCCCTTTTCAAAATAGGTAAAAGCCAGATCGCGATACACGGCAATCTGAGAGGCGAGATACTCTCTTCGTACAGGACCTGTGGCTGTACGTCGGAGTTCTTCATGAATTTTAATGGCCTGCTCAAAAAGAGAGGCAGCTACATCGTATTTGCCAGAGTAAAATTGAGAGCGTGCCATATTAGTGAGAACGATCGCCTCTTCTCTGCGAGCACCGTTCGATCGAACATAGTCCAGATACTCCTGGAAAGAGGCGACCGCTCTACTGTAATCACCTTTTAAATGGTAGATCAAGCCGATGTTCTGTCGACGAATCTGTACACCAGCCGTATTATGAATCTTTGAATCGATTTTCAATGCCTCCACATAGTAAGAGAGTCCTTGATCCAGATCCCCTGACTCTCGCAATGCGTTGCCCATATTGCTGAGGAGTATTGCCTTCATTCCTGGATTTTCAAGTTTTTCGTTTAACGCAAGGGCGTGCCGATAGTATTCCATGGACTCAGTCGGTTTTCCAGCCTGACGTATGGCCTGACCCATGTTATTGTACACCGAGACCAACCCCTCCTGGTCCTCCTTGCTTTCAAAAAGATCTTCCGCTTTTTTATAGTATTCCAGAGATTTCTCATACCAGCCCCAGGCCCGATAGAGCTCACCCGTGGCATTGAGCACCCGGCCCTCCACATCTTCCATTTTTCCAGAGCGGGCGATTTCAAGGGAAACCGCATAGTCCCTGGCAGCCTCGTCGAATCGAGACAGTGAGACCTTTGTACGAGCAATGCTATACGTTTGAATTGCCTGATTTCTGTTATGCCCGATCTTTTTAGAAACCGCAAGGGCCTTTTCATAGTATTGAAGAGCTTTACGATAATCGCCTGATTCATCGTACAGATTCCCGATATTGTTGAAAAGATTGGAAAGCTCGGTTTCCTTTCCAGGTCTTTCATATGCGGGAATGAATCGTTCAAAAAGAGGAATCACGCCCCCTGCTCCCTCTTTTTTTCGATAAATTTCAGCGAGCATGGCAATGCTATCCTCAACTCCTTCTTCATCGCCACCTGCCAGCTGGATGGAAAGCCCCTCTTCAATTGCTTCGGACGATTTTCTTCTCTGACCTGAGCGATCATAGCTGACCCCCAGGTTAAAAAGAAGCGTGGCCACATTGGCCGAACGATGTAAATCTCTATAGATCTCTAAAGATTTCTTATAATATTTCTGCGCGCGCCTTTGATTGTTTAAATCATAGGCCAGCAGTCCCATGCGATTGTAAGCCTCGGCCACTTTCGATTTTTCATCTCGCATTGCATAGATGGGAATCAGCTTTTCGTACGCACGAATGCTTCTTTCATTGTTCCGCGCTTCCCGATAAATGTAAGCAAGGCTTTCGTAGCTTGCAATCACCAGAGGAAGATTCTGCAAACGAAGCGCTATGACTAGCGCCTCTTCATAGTAGAGCGCTCCTCGTTTGTACTGCTTCATAGTTGCAAAGAGGTTCCCTTTGGAGCCAAGTGCCCGAAGCTCGTCTTCCGGGCTTCCCACCTTTTTCGCCAGTTGAACGGAGCGGTCAAAGTATTGCAGCGCTTTGTAGCTCTCCCCCATCTCGAAACGGATGGTGCCCAGCCAGCCGGTAGCCTGGGCCAGCTCTCTGGACGGAGGCAGCCCTTCCAGTAATTTCACAGCCTTCTGGTAATCCTCCAGAGCAGCTTCATACCTCTTCAAATAATAGCGACTCATACCCCGCACGCTGTAGAGCCAGGCAACTTCCTGGTGGGTCCGATCGCTGGAAAGATGGGAAAGAGATTGATCGAGTATTAAGACAGCTTCCCCGTAGTTTCCACTCAGGCTGCGCATATACGCACCATACTCACGGCTCCCCCGAGCTTCTCTCTCTTTCCCCGACTTTTCATAGAGAGCGGCCAATCGAAAATAGCAGTCACCGGCCAGATCATATTTTTGCCAGGCGCTGTAAAGGTTGGCAAGGGCACCATATAGATTGCTTTGAAAGTCTATTGCATTTTCTTTTTCAGCCAGTTTCAGCGATTCCTGGTAGTGTGACTCAGCCTCACTGTAGCGATTCAGGCGAAACGCGGCAGCTCCGGCCCAGAGCTGAGCCGACATGAGCTCCTCCTTTCGCTCATCACTTTGCGACGACAGCAGATTTAACGCTTGAGAAAACTTCTCGGAAGCCTCCTGAAATTGAGCCTGTTGATAAAGAGAGACTCCTGCCTCCAGAAGCTGCTGTACATCATCTATCTCCTCCTGTCCGAAGGCGTAAGCAGGAAAACAGAGAAAAACCAGAAAGATGGGAATGGCCCGGCGAAGCATTCTTGAAGTATATTTCAACTCTGCTTCCCGTCAATGAGAAAGCAGAGCGTATGTTTTGAACTAAATGCGAAGGATGGATAGTTGTTGAGATAAAAAAAAGATTCTGTTTTAACATTCATTCACAGATGCAGATAGGAGGAATTTTCCTCCTATCTGTTGACAACTGATTATACGTTCATCCAACCTGCCGGGCCTTGAAGAGCAACGAGGTTACCGTTTCCGTTAGCAGTCCATAGATCATGCCCATGATCAGAGTACTCACGAAGATCATGGTAGAGCTAAACTCCGGATTCTCCGGCGCCATAAGTGTGCTGAAGGCCAGGGGTAGACTGAAAAGAAAACCCATACTGGCACCATGCACTGTCCAGTGACCCAGAGAAAGTGAACTGATACCAATGGCAAAGCCAATGAGCGTTCTGCTGGCAAATATCTGGGCTCCCACCTGCCAGGGGAGATTGGTGGATTCATCCATGGATGCCATTCCCAGACAGATGAATCCACCGACCATACCCATCAATGTAGCGATGATAATGCGCTTCATGCAATCCTCCTTAAGTTCATTTTTTGACTACAGTTCAGGTTACTGTTCACCCGGCCCACGCAGGCATGGCCCTCATATAGCTTTCGGCACGTTTCATGAAGTCAGGCTTTTTCCCCTCCTCCGGAGCCCATCCCTCCAGCCATTGGGCAATGCCCTGCTGGACTCGCTCCCTGGGATGCAGTTTTCCCTGTTCATCCGCACAATACTGGCAATAGTTTCCCCGCGCCTCTGCCGCCACCAGTGGCATGCCGCAAGAATGACATGAATTACTCATAAAACTCTCCTTTCTTAACAATTTTGAGGCTATCCTGAATACTCCGGAAAGTTATAGGACAACTTCTGAAACGATTCTACATTGAGGCTGCGACACCAGTATGTCAGGTTTGGTAGAGCTGAGAAATTCTTTGCGCTTTTTTTTCAATGATCTGAGCAATCCGTTCTGGCTGGAGCACTTTAACATTTTCGCCATAGCTCAGAATGTGGGAGTAGACCCACTCATCCTCTGGAAAGGAGACACTTACAATCAGGCATCCATTCTCGCCCCCTTCGATCAAGTTCTCGTCATAATAATCTTCAACGCGAGACCGCATATCCGGAGAAAATTCCAGCACGAGGTCCACCATGGAGGGGATCTTCTCCTCCGGCAGGAAGTAGCGACGGTAGGATGCATCACGTCTGACGAAAGTCTCCCCACTCACTTCCAGGTCGCCCATGCGGGAGAGGCGAAAAATACGGTAATCACTCTTCAGTGTACAGTAGGCAAAGAGATACCATGCGTATCCCTTGAATACCAGGGTCATAGGCTCCACAGTTCGATGAATGGATTCACCCTGAGAATTGCGATAAAGGAAAGAAAGCTTTCTGCACGCTTGAATTGACTGATGCACAACTTGCAAAACATCTCTCTGCCTTTTTCGGTAACCCCAGGGGAGGATATCGATCACCAGTTGTTCCGTTAGTTGTATCCCTTTTTCACCTGAACGATCAGGCATAAGGTTCGATATCTTTTCAATGGCCGTGTCCAGTTCACGATAATCCAGGGTATCTGAGATCCCTTTCAACGCCGAGATGATGGCGATCATATCATTGAGAGTGAGAAGCTGGCGGTCCAGCTTGAAGTTCTCCATAATCCCGAAACCGCCGCTATTCCCAGGGTAGGAGATCACCGGAATACCGGCCAGATTGATAGCATCGATATCTCTGTATATGGTTCGCACAGAAACTTCAAAATGATCTGCAAGCTCCCTGGCGGAAATCCTTTCCCTGTTGAGGAGCATAATGGTTATGGCAAGCATACGGTCTATACGCATAGACGTTATCGCACTTCAGAGAAAATCACACCATCACTCCTTTCTGGAGTATTTCCTCTGGATAAAATAGATTCTAGCTTCTCTTTCGACATGAAACATCCTCAGATTTATTGCAACTCCCTTTTTTCTACATCTGCGGTGCCCATAAATGTGAAGAGATCAAACTGCGCAATGGAAAACTCCCCAGGAATCACAGAAGCTCTATTCATAGCGCGATATTTGATTATGGAGTCATCCAGTTGAAAACCAATGAATAAGGATGGCAGAAAAAGAACAAAAGAGAGAGTCAAAAGAAAAGGAAGCAACTTACGGTTTGAGCCAGGACGTGCAAGAAATCCATTAGTTTCTGCAATATCCGATCCATGGCATTGGGTCTCTATTTGTCCCTGTCTGATTTTTTCAAAACAGCAATTTCTCATAATAGATGAAAGAATCGATTTTGCCGCTATTGCGGAAGCCAACCTCACTTCCCAGACAACCGAGAAAAGCACGCAGTGCTTACACGTTTATTCTACGATCTTCTCTATATCTAGACTTTGCCACAACAATCAGCAAAACGATCCTTAAAATTAAGCATATATACGTACCTTGCATTAAAACATCGCAATATCACAAATAAAAGAAATAATTTATATAGACCAGAATGCTGCCTGTTTTTTATATAAAAATCTGTACAATCTTTTCATACTGTGTCAGGAGAAGACCCCGGAGCAAACATGGGATGCATAGCAAAATACATATCATTGTTGATTCTGCTTTTTACAGCAACCGTGTTTATGTTTGCGCAGTGTACCCGACCGGTGGGGGATTCTTTGCCCGAACTCTTTTTATTAGATGGGATTGCACCTCCCGAATATAAGATCAGCGGGCAGGTAACCGGGCTGGTTGGACAAAGCCTTACGCTTGGCAATAACACTGATTCCGTATCCATCTCCCCATCGGACAGTGACCCAAATACTCCCGATACATTTGCTTTTCCAGAAACACTCCGAACTCTCGACCTGTATAATATATCCATAATCGATCATCCCAATTCCCCTACCCAGCTGTGTGAGTTAAACTCTTCAACTCAAACCGGTCAGATAATCAATAACGATGTTGCAGATGTATCGGTTTCTTGCCAGGACGCATACAGGGTAGATGGGGCCATCAGCGGTGGTGTTGGATTGCAGGGAAACGGTCTGGTGCTCACAATCAATGGTATGGATAGCGCTACTCCCTCAGCCGGCAATACGACCTTCACCTTTGCATCCCCGGTTTCTACTCTCCTTTTCGGGACCAGTGGAAGTAGCGTTAGTGTTACCTCTCAGCCACAAAGTCCCTGGCAAAATTGTTATTTTGGAACTCCCGGAACTTTCACCACAGCAACGGCAACAAACATAACCAGCGACGTGACACTCGCAACTCCACTCACATGTCAATTGAACTACTACAATGTCTACGCGTCCATAAACGGTCTGGTCTACAA
>JBNLFC010000167.1:0-7793 GCA_050305335.1 Leptospirales bacterium | reverse complement strand
GCTTAAATCTACGGTGTATTTCCCACCGCTTTCGACTCGCAAATTGCGTATGCATTCGGTATCTACAATATATGAACGATGGATTCGTTTGAAAGCGGGGGGTAGAATCAACTCCAGTGCGTCCAGCGTTTTTCTAGATTTTTCACTTGATCCATCTTTCAGGATGATGCTTACATAATTGTCACGGCCCTGGAAATAAAGAATCTTTTCAAGGGAAATGAGCTTTGCCTGGCCCCCGGTTTTTACGGCAACAAATCGAGCAAAGGTGCGTTTCGCAGCCTGGCTACTGTGTAATCTGTCCAACGCTGTGCGGAGTCTACTCTCTTGAACGGGTTTAGGGACAAAATCCAGTACACCGAATTCAAAAGCTTCCAGGGCGCGATCCGTATTGCCTGAGACTACAATGGTGTGAAAAGAGTAAGCAATGGCATTGATCAGGATTTGAAAACCATCATCACCGTTTAAATTGAGATCCAGCAGAAGCAGGTCGATGGGATTGTCTTCCAGAAAAAGCTCTGCGGCAAAGAGACTTTTCTGGATCTGAAGTGCCGTGATCCGACTGCCAAGAATGTTGCGCACCATACGCTCCACCCCCCGCGCCGCCACCGCTTCGTCTTCCACGATCAGTACTTTCAAGATTCACCTCGCAATGGTATTTCTATGGAAGCGGACCAACCGCATGAAATGGGAGTGGAAGAAAAATGCCACCTGCCCGGGAAAACCTCTTCCAGTCGGGTTTCAATATATCGATTACCGATCCCTGAGCCCTGTTTTCCTTTCGAACCACCATTGTTTTGCACCGTATATCGAACCCGATTGCCTTTGAGAACCTGGCGCTGAATGCGAAACTCACCCTGCTCACTATCTGTAAATCCATGGGTAATTCCATTTTCTACAAGTGTATGCAAAATCATGGGAGGAATCAAATCTTCAGCGTCAAGCCCATCCTCAATTAATGTATACTGGTGATCTCTTCGCATACCCATGATTTTCAAGTGAGCGCGACACAACTTCACTTCCCACGAGAGCGGTACAAGAGTTTTTCCTGACCCTTCTACCAGCATGCGTAACTCCTCTACCAGCTCATGTAGCAATTGAATGGCCACGGAGGGATTTTCTTCCATCCAGTTCACGGTAGCGTTCAGTGAGTTCATCATAAAGTGAGGTTCCAGATTTTTTTTAATCAGTTCCAGTTCCATACGATCGGTTGTTGCCCGGGCTCTCTCTTTTTCTATGTCCAGAATGCGTATTCTGCGACCCAACCCCACTGATAGCAATATCATATGCAGGCCCGATCCATATTCAAGACTGTAGCTTGTGAGATGGGATGGTGGCAAAAGCCCCAGTCCCATCATGGAGTAGATAGAGGTCCCGAAAAGAAAAGAGATCCATGCAACGAGGAAAAAAATAGGGTGTTGAAGTCCCGTGCGTGTGCCATAAATAGCGGTGAATAAAATCAAAAGCGAGCTGCAGATCACCAGCAACGCCGCAAGTATTATAGATAGTCGGTAATCAACAAAAGAGAGACCCATTAAAAAAGTAAAGAATACCATAAATCCTTTTAAAAATTTGTCAGCCAGGGGAACATTCACTATTGTATGTAAATATGTCCTGGTAAATTGTACGGACCAGAAAAACGCCCATCCAATGAAAAAAGGTAAACTTCTGTTTTCCCACCATGGATTCTGGGGCCAGAGGTAACGATAGGAAAATCCACGCAAGTTCATAAGTATTAGAGCAAAACCAGCAATGTTTAGAAAGTAGTAAAAGTAACTATAATCCCGCACCGTGAGAAAAAAAATAAGGTTATAAAGTAGCAATGTGACAAGAATGCCGAAATAAACCCCCTGGAAGACTGTTTGACTTAAATTTTGATCGTACAGAGAAGTTATGGTATGAATAGTTATCGGGAATTGATTAGATCCTTTGCTCTGAAAACGAAAAAGATACTCCTCTCGCCTTCCCTGTTGCAGATTTACAGGGAATACAAAATCGTTTTCTATACGGGGACGCTTGCTAAACGGAAAAATGTCTCCTGTTTCATATAATAACAGGGGAATCCCCCTATCAATACGATAGAGCTGAATATGATCCATGGGTGAGTAGCTCATTTCAATGAAACGTCGGGACTCTTCAGTTTGGTTGATTATGGAAAAACGAACCCAGTATGTAGAATCGGAAAATCCAAAATTAGGAACTCCTTTTGTGAGTAGAGGAGGAATGTTCTGCGTTTCCATCGTCAGAATATCTCCGGGCATCATTTTCGACTCCCGGTCTTCGTAGATGCTCAAGAACTCATTCTGGACCGAAACTGCTTTTGCGTCCGTCAACTCCACAGCGGGATCGGCATAGACTCCTGTAAGTGAAGTGAGACTGAGTATGATGAAAGCGTAACGTAACATAAACAAATCTCAAGGGTTATTTACCAGGATCCATTGCAGTCAGCACAATCGGTTTCTGATCGGTGATTACAATCGTATGTTCATACTGCGCAACCAGAGACCTATCCGGACAGCTCAATGTCCAGCCATCGGCTTTTTGCATTACGTATTGAGATTCTGTGGAGATGAATGTTTCAACGGCCAGTACAATCCCTTTTTTTAGCTTTCGTCTGTCAGAGGGATCACCGTAGTTCAATATGCTGTCTGGATATTCATGGAGTCTGTGACCAATGCCATGTCCCGCAAGATTTTTTATAACATTGTACCCGCTCTTCCGGGCCATTTTTTCGATATTAAAACCGATTTTGTTGAGATAATCTCCAGCTGAAAGCAACTTAATAGTGCTCTCTAAAATAGCTATTGATGCATGAGCGAGTCGATTTTTTGTGCTGTTTTGATCCTCATCATCGATTACCACAGTATAACCGGCATCAGCGTAGTATCCGTTGAACTCAAGAGAGACATCAAGATTTACCATATCGCCGGAGGATAAGATACGGTCGCAGGGAATTCCATGGGCGACTTCGTGATTTACACTGATGCATGTTGCTCCTGGAAAGCTATAATCCAATTCTGGAGCAGATCTGGCCCCTTTCGATTCAAAATATTTTCTGGCAATACGATCCAGTTCACCTGTGGATACACCAGCTTTAGTGTTCTTACACATCAATTGGATTGTATTGGAAACGATTTCGCCGACTTGTTTCAGGTTTTCCAGATCATGGTCCGACTCAATGGACATTTTATCCTCCTTCAGGCGCAATTCTGTGAAATTGTTTTTATCAACTTTCCGATCTTTGCAATATAAACATCAGTTTTTAAAAATCAGCGCCAGGCGTGGCTGCTTTTTTACAATATAAGGGATATTTTCCCCTTGATCCCGATTGTTTTAAATCCGGAAATAACTTAAATTTATCCTGCCGTGTTCTACGGTTCAACCTACAATTAAGAATATTCTGGCAAAATCTCAGGGCATCGTATTCCATTTTCATTGTATCACCAGGGTGTGACAGTGTGGGTTGACTTTTTGGGGTTGTCGCATAAGGAAGGCTGTCGAAAAGCGAGCAGTCCTGACAAGTTTTACAAATTCCACCCACCTCCACGGAACCACCCACGGGGGCGGGCGAATCTGTTTTTGCGGTAGGGTAAGATTTTCTTCTGAGGTGCGAGGGCACTCTACTGGCTCCTGGCAAAGCCGTTCCAGAAAATGAAATATAAATTTGGCAATTTTCAACCTGCCAGTCTCCATTATGGGATTTGACAGCGAGCCCGTCCTGATAGTCTAAAATAATTTTAGATCAATACTTAAGTATCTTTACAACCAGGATTTCCACTGTGATCCTTTTTTTGTTAAGTAGCACACGGTTCGATCCAGCGACCCTTCAGTATGACTTTGAGCCTTCTCCAAAGGATATCCGTATGAAAGGAATCCTTCTTACAGAATATCGAGCGGCAGAATTGCTGAAACTTTAAAATGTTCCTGAGCCGTCTCCTGGTGATGGAGAATTACTCATCGAAGTTTGTGGAACTTTCATGAATGCCTCCAACTTTTTTTTGGTCCAGGGGAGAGCGTTTTTGGAGACCTTTCCAATTGTTGCTCTGCGAGCCGTTATAGATTGTGGAAAGAAAAAGTCAGGGCAGAAGGCGCTGATTTATGGTGCGTCGGGTGGTATTGGCACCTTTGCCGTTCAGATAGCCAGACACTTTGCAATCGAAGTAACAGTCGTATGTAGTGGAAAATACAGATCTGGTCTTTACACGACGATGTTGAAATATTGTTTTCATATTTTCTGTAAATAGAGAGTTGATTTCTCTGATTTGCATAAGAGAGTGACTTAAGTTGCAGGAGACAATACGATGAAGAGAATCTGGCTTCTTTTTTTTCCATTGATGATTGCAGGTCCCATTGTTTCCCAACCCGATTCAGGGGCTCTGAAAACTTACTACTATGGCAACTTTCAGCTGATCTACAACGATCATCTGGCCGTTGTACACAATAATAGTAATAAACGCGCCTCTTTACTCTTTATGACCTCCAATACTTTTTCACCCACTTCTGCGACTTCTGGAGAGATTCCGGAGGGAGAAACCACATCTTACTCCATGCTTTCTATTGTAGGTCCTGTTGTTTCTTATTCTACCGAGTGGTATGCTGAGGGCGGAGCTCATCCTTCGTATGGTACTACTTTTCAAGCAATCGATATTGGAACTGGCAAACCGGTTTCTCTGTTATCTTACTTTTCTGAGGAAGAGATATTGCATGCCTTTCTCGCTGATTCGATTTTACGAAAAACATTACAGGAAAACCGTATAGTACACTCACTGAAAGATTTTTTTGCCAGCGCGGATGGTGGCTGCGAAATGTATATCAGTGAGGACATGTTATCGCACTTTGCTTTTCACCATACAAAAAACAACCAGGTGGCAGTGCGTATAGGATTGAGTCATGGGTGCGAAGTTAATCGTGGCAATTTTACCCAGATTGGTTTTTATCTGAAAATTCCTTCAGCGCTGGTTCAACCTTTGCGGGAAGCGCAGAAATCAAGAACAATGATGGGAAGTTTGTATCACAAAAAATAAGAAGTCTATTATGAGAAAGCCTGCTCAAGAACAGCTTGCCCACATGCGCTACAATTGTGTTGCCACCAACCTCAGGCGTGCGACTCGATATGTGAACAGGATATATGAAGAAGAGTTTCGCGGGTATGAGATTACAGCCGCTCAATTCGCTATCTTTGCTCTTCTGGAAACCTCTGAGCCTGGCAGCGCATCCTGGATTGCCGGGGAGTTGAATGCGGATTTGAGTACCGTTACTCGAAATATGAATGTGCTGGAAACAAAAAAACTGGTCGAAAAAAAAGCCGACACGGACAGAAGGATAAAAAGATATTTTCTCACCCCCAGGGGCCATACGATATTTCAAAACGGAATCAATCGATGGGAAAAGGCCCAGAGTAGAATTTTAACCATTCTGGGAAATGATTCGTGGGATGCTTTGCGAAATTCCTTGAAGAAATTAGATGAAACCGTTCTTGCGGCTGATCTATTGTAGCCGACCGCCAATTACTTGTATATACAAGTAATTGGCTTGACAGAGAAAGCCCCTCTGTTTTCCTCAATGAAATCTATGTCTGATTTCCCTGAACAGGGTTTCGTGACAGGTTCTGGAGGGAAAATATGCAACGACGGGTTGTTGTTACAGGGATGGGAGTCATTGCCCCTGATGGACATGGTTTGGTGGAGTTTGAAACCGCCCTGCGAAATGGAATAAGCGGACTTCGCCATATCGAACAAATGGCAGAGGCCGGTTTTGCGTGTCATGTTGGCGGTGTTCCACCTGAGTGGAACGAGAAAGCAGCCCTGTACTTCAGTGCCGATCGCCTTATGGCCATGAATGAGCTTTTGATCTATGCAGGCATTGCAACTCTCGATGCCTGGAAAGACGCTGGTCTTGCTGTTCCAGCAAACGATTCAGAGGAAGTTTTCTGGGATACCGGAACGATCATAGGAATAGGGCAATCGGATACCGACACCATCCAGCAGGTTGCAGAAAAAGTCGCAGCCGGTAAAGTTAGACGACTTGGATCTACAGTGGTTGAACAGACTATGACCAGTGCGCCAACGGCCAGGGTATCGGAACTTCTTGCACTGGGCGGTCGTGCTACAACGGTTTCCAGCGCATGCACTACCGGAACCGATGCCATTATAACAGGCGCGGAGGTGATCCTCAGCGGTTCTGCAAAACGAATGGTGGTTGGCGGTGCCGACACATCCTCTCTGGTAAACTGGGCAGGTTTCGACGCCATGAAAGTTTTGAATCGAAACCACAATACAACACCACACCAGGCCTCTCGTCCCATGAGTGCCACTGCATCTGGATTCATTCCCGGTGCAGGTGCCGGAATTCTCATACTGGAAGAGCTTGAAACCGCCCTTGCAAGGGGAGCAAGAATTTACGCGGAATACCTGGGCGGTGCCTTGAACGGAGGTGGCCATCGACAGGGAGGTAGTATGACTCTACCCGGATCAGGCGGAGTTCAGCGCGCCATTCAATCTGCGATTCGTGCTGCAGGTATTCAGCCAGCTGACATTGATGCCATAAATGGACATTTGACTGGAACTATGGCCGATCCGCTGGAAATTAAAAATTGGGCGGAGGCATTGCAACTGGAACCGTCTCGTTTTCCCTTGATCAACTCGACTAAATCACTTGTGGGACATTGTCTGGGCGCCGCCGGAGGAGTGGAGGCTGTTGCAACCATTCTACAGCTCTACAACGGTTTTATCCATGGTTCACTGAACTGTGAGGATCTTCATCCGGAGATACAACCATTTGCTCGTAGTGTTGTTCACAAAACCGAAAAGCGTGACATTCATATCATTGCAAAATCGAGCTTCGGTTTTGGAGACGTAAATGGAATTGTAATCTGGAAAAAATGGCAATGAGGCTTGCTATGCATTGCCGGAGACGGAATAGAATTTCATTTCGCCATCCGGTTCTATCCTGGATAAATTTCGGTCAGTACATGGACTCAATGAGCGCACTGTAGCGTTCCGCCACCTTATCTCTCAACAACTTATAAGCGCTGTTGATCTCATCACCAGCATCAAAAGTTTTGGGCAGGAGTCGAATATCGATTACTCTTTCGAAAGGTTTGAATGCGGGATCCATATTCACCAGCTGTCGAATTTCTTCCCGAATCGTCTGTATAGCTTTTTCACTTTTCTGAAGGTCAGCATATGTTGTTCCATATTGGGATAGGTGATCCAGAGAGGGAACGATGAGGGCCGTTAGATATTTTTTATCCTGGCCGGTTACCATAATCTGATGAATGTAATCCGATTCCAGTAACTTATTTTCAATGGGCACAGGTTCCACGTTTTCACCACCCAGAAGAACTATGGTTTCTTTAGATCTTCCCACGATTTTAAGGCAGTTGTTGTATGTGAACACGCCAAGATCGCCTGTGTTGAACCAGCCATCTTTGAAGGCATTGGCAGTTCTTTCCGGATCTTTGTAGTATTCGTGCATTACCTGGGGACCTTTTACGTGGAGTTCACCCTTTACACCCTTGTGGGGCGGGTAAAGCTGGTCACCTGTGGCCGTATCAACCAGTTTGATTTCCGTTCCTGGATAAAGGGGGCCTACGGTTCCAATAACAAGATCGTCAAAGGTTCGTACCGCAAGTACGGGCGATGTCTCGGTTAAACCATATCCCTCCAGTACTTTCACTCCAACATTGTTGAAAAAAAGATCGATGTGCATGGGAAGAGCCCCACCGCCCGAGAAGGTTCCGCGAAATTCGCCGCACAGTGCCTCTCGAATTTTTTTGAGAACAATCAGATCTGCTA
>JBNLFC010000166.1:0-7796 GCA_050305335.1 Leptospirales bacterium | reverse complement strand
TCTCCATGGATGCTGCAATGTGACGACGATGAAAAGTAGACTGTTCCCCTGAATAGGTATTCACACGCTGATACCAGGCACGAATGTTTGCAGCAGAAAGTCCTGCGGGGCTTATTCGCAAAACTCTCTGCTGAAGGATTTCAGCGTGACAGGAGAGACAGTTAGCATCTTTCGCTTTTTCAATCTGCGGTGAAAAATGGATAGAAGAGATACGGTCCCGTTCATAGGAACCTCCCGATGGGGAACAACCAAAAAAGAATCCGGGAAAAAGAAGAAAAATCATCGCTTTCCGACGATTCAACACCACGTAATATAGTGGAATCAGTGGTCTCATCAGGCAAGGTTTTTTCGCTCACCCTCTGAAATGGCAAAAAAGAAAGACCCGACGATGAAACATCGTCGGGTCCCGTTCTGTCTGCAAGACGATGGGAAATAATGAAAAAGCCAGAAAATCAGTTGCTCTCTCCAGCCATTCCTTCCATGCCCTGCATGCCTTCCCCTGCCGGTGCCTGCATTCCGTCCATTCCTTCCATGCCCTGTTCCGGTGCCTGTCCTGCATCATCCGATTTTTGTTTTGGACAAGCGGCCAGAAAGAGTATCAGTCCGGCAACGCCGACTGAATAGATAAGACTCCGGATAGTTTTCTTCATCAAGCTCATTCAGTGAACCTCCTGATTGACCTGTAATTATTTACTAATTTTATAAAATTAGTGCGGATACGGATACTTTTTTGAAGATCCAGCAAAACAAGACATTTTGTGAGCAATGAACCACCTATAGATCTTCGCAAGGGCTGAAAGCTCTATAATCATTCCAGCTTTTTGAAATCAGGGCATTGCCTCTTGTTCTCTGGAGACGTTAAAAGCTCGGAATACAATTCTTGTAAATCTCGAAATATGGGAAGCAAGAGATTTTTATTCCTTTTTTTTACTGTTATAATGGGTAATGGCAGTTAAAAATCAAGATCAGCGGGGATCTTGATTGTTTCAAAAAACAGGCTGGCCCATGAGCTGATGCATGACCCAGTCCGAATAGGGTGCACTGTAGGACTGAACCAGCAAATCCTGAAAGTATCGGCATGTATCCTGGCGGCCATCTATAAAATTAAGAGTCTGTCCGTAGTCGGGGAACAGAAGGACTCCGTCCCGATCGACCTGCACCTGCAAAACTCTTGCGAAACGGTCCAGCCGGAAAATCTTATTCATTGCCACCCTCTCCCACTCCACCAACGAATGAAGCTGGTCGGTGAGGATGATAAGCCGGGGAAAAATCATCCCATGATAGAAGTGAAGCAGATCATGCAGGGAAACCACCCGGTTCAAATGGATCTTTGACCTGTCATCAATGATATCGTCGATCAAGAAATCCAGACAGGCGATCTGCCGATCCCTTGCCCCTCCGGCAGATTCTCTACCCATTACAAAAACCATGCCTTCATCACACTGAAATGTTGGAATGCGCTCTCGCGGGCGGAAATTCCTCTGGATTTGCTCCATAGTATTCTCATCAATAATGGATCCCGCAGGCAGCGGAGGTTTTCCATTGCGAAGGTCGAAAGATTCACGCAAATAAAGAAATCTTTTCTTCTTATTCTCCTGATTCATATAACGGAAAAGAACCACCCGATCCTCCAGGGCGTCGACGGATGTATAACCTATGCCCAGGGGATTCAACCCGTACTTGCCGGGACCCGGCGGGATCTGTGTTAATGATGGAGAAGACATAACAATTCTTCATATATGACAGAGACGAAGCTGGAATTTCATTAAAAAAAAATCTTCCTCCCTATTTTTTTACAATTACGGTTACGCGCAAATATAACGTTGTTTGATCTTTCCATCGGTTAAACTAAACAAAAATGGAATATAGCGAAAAGACTATTTTTTTTTCGCGAAAAGACTATTAAATTTCTCAAAGTTACCCCGGAGGTTCAGAGTGGTTGCCGGGAACAAAGCTCACTTGAATGAGTGCTTGAATATCCCGGAACCCACATCACCGTTTCGGGCTATCCCAACCGGCTATCAGTCCTCCCACTGACTATGCATCACTGCGACTTACCGGCGGCCATGCGCGAAGCTTCGCTGGCCAGGAGTTCCACTACGCCGCTCAGGCGATCGGTATTATTGTAAATATCGCTGGCCATCCTGTATACATGATTCATCTGAGGGTTAATATCTTCAATCAGACGAAATACCATATCTACCGAGTTTCGCGCATCATTTGTGGCGCACGAAGCTTCTTCGGTCTTCCTGTGCAGGTTCGATGAAATGTTGATCGTATCCTGTATGCCCTCCAGCACTTCCTGGATAATAAAGTCGATCTTTTTCGCTGCACCGGAAGTCTGGCCTGCCAGACGCTCCACCTCTTCTGCTACAATCTTGAATCCACGTCCATGGTCACCGGCTCTTGCCGCTTCAATAGAGGCATTAAAGGAAAGCATGTGGGTTTTATCCGAAACTTTACTAATTGTGTGAGAAAATGGAATGATGTTTCTGGAGAGAGATTCCAGAATTTGAATGACTTTTTTCTGCTGGGACATGGATTCATAGATTTCTGTATTCAGCCGAATAGACTCATCCATTACCGAACGCCCCTGGTGGGAAACCTTGCGTATTCTCTCAACAAGAAGAGCCACATCCTTTGTCAAATTTTCGATGGAAAGAGAAAGGTCGGCAATATGAGCAATCATCTCAGACATGGCATTGAGAATTCGAGCCTGCCCCTGCACCAGATTTGCCTGACTGCGAGTGGTTAACTCCAGCAGCTTTCGAACGGAAATGAGACCGACACACACCTCCCTGTCAACCACCACTATTACGTCGGTCAATGAGGCAGACTCCCGAGCAATGATAAATTGAGATACGCTGGCAATTGTCTGATGAGATTCCACCACGAGAAAATCGGATTCCATCACCAGCTCTATGGACCGATCCAGAAATACCGATCTGCCATAACCGCTTCCCAGGTGATTGTAAAGCCGATCTTTATTAACAATTCCTGTCGGTCGCTCATTTTCGTCGACTATCACCGCGCAAAAAAGGTTTCCTTCTTTTTCAAAAAGCTCTACAATGCGACGAGTCTGGTTCGATCTGGAGAGTGTGACAGCAGGCAACATAGATTCGCCTACTGTCAGTTCGGCGACATTTTCTCCCAGTTTTAGAGAGGAAATTTTCGAAAGCTGACTGATGGCAGTTACCAGGTCAGCGGAAGGACTCATGGTATGCTCCTGTTTCGCTCAAATTATTTCGCCTGTATAATGGCTGCGCGATTACACCATGAATTTAGAACCGTTCGATTACAACTATGTTGCGGCAAATCTACATTCTGAAGAATTCGCTTAGTTTCGCCAGCTTCAAAGAAGTAATGGTCTTTGTTCTGTCAATTCTCGACCGGAGAGAATAGAACGAATATCTTCAATAAAGGTCCGTGTCTGCTGTGCCCAGAATGAATCCTCATCCAGACGAAGGTATTCTTCGAAATAAAAGAGAGCCTGATCAAAATACGAAAGGCTCTGGTATACAATCCCCAGGTTATAATAGGATTCCGGGAACTCTGGATCCAGAGCAATGCACCTTTCAAAGTAACGGATTGCCACCGCATATTTCTGTTGCTTAAAATATATGTTGGCAAGGTTATAATGGGCCTCTACACACATTGGATCAATGGCGGCCACGGCTTCGTAGCGTTTCAAAGCCTCTTCCATATCGCCCACCTCAAAAGCAATGTTACCGAGCTCGATCAACGCGCCCATATGTTCCGGATCCAGTCGCACCAGATCCAGAAGAAGAGGTTTAATTCGCTCATCATGGCCTTCCTGAACTGCCAGTTGATACTCTCTCTCCAGATCCATAAGCTCGGCAATTCTGCGGTTGTCTTCCCGGTCTGCCGTGGTGCGAAAGGCAACCAGACGTCCATTGCTTTTGCCTGCATCCCCTCCTGATTCGTTGTAAGAGAAAAAGAGTTGTCCGGTATCCTGTTGAAAAAGCAGCTCCCCGACCCTCTGGAGAAGATGTCCGGGCAGCTGCAAGGAAAGGTGTTTGTGATAGGCCATCGACGACGATTCTTCGCCCAGGTCCCCCTCCTCCAGAGATGTCATCTTCTTCAAATTCTGAAGGGCTGCCCTGATCTTTTTTAATGATACGCCGTTGGATTTGCACTGCCAGATGAAGCGCACACGCAGAAGATCGTCAAAGGTAAGCCCTTCCTCAGTTCTGGAGAGAAGTCCAGTTTTGCGCCAGTAATCGATCTGAAAACGGGGAATAGCCAGTTTATTGGAAGCTTCGGAGATTTTCATTGTCCGGGACCCAGAGTACCACACCCCCGATGAGGGATGAAAGCCCAATTCCATTCTCTCTTCCGGAAAAATATGGCCCGGCAGTGTCTAAAGGTATTGGAAGAAAATTTTCCCCCGCAGTTGCTCCTTGCTTGCCCTGTCAGAAGGAAGATGAATTATGTCCCCTGCAGTCTACGGGGAGCACCCCCGGGGCTGAGTCATGTATACCGGAACGAGGCTATCTGTTGTGAATGTTCCAGCCGACACACCTGCTCAAGAGAGTGAATTTGCCCATCTGCATCTACACACCCAGTATAGCCTGCTGGATGGCGCTATTCGACCTTCAGAATTGATGCAACATGTCAAGGAATCAGGCATGAGTGCTGTGGCCATGACGGACCATGGCAATATGTTCGGCGCCATTGACTTCTACAGGGCCGCCAGAAGCGCGGGGGTGAAACCCATCATAGGCCTGGAATTCTACGTAGCTCCGGGTTCCATGTACGAAACAAAAGATGTGGAGCGGCTGGTAGACGGAAACAACTACCATCTTATCCTTCTGGCAGCCAATCGGAAAGGGTATGAGAACCTCATCTATCTCACATCGCGATCTTATACCGATGGCTTTTATCGAAAACCTCGCATCGATTACAAAATGCTGGCAGAACACTCCGAAGGACTCATCTGCACCTCGGCCTGCATTGCCGGAGAAATCCCCGCCCGCGTTAACCAGGGACGTATGGAGGAGGCAGTCACCCTGGCAGGCCAGCTCAGCGAAATTTTTGGGAAAGATCGCTTCTATCTGGAGATTCAGAAACATGGCATCCCTGAAGAGGAGAATGCGGCAAGAGGCATTGCGGAGATTGCTCGCAAGAACAATATTCCCATGGTTCTCACCAATGATAGCCATTATCTAAAAAAAGAGGACCGGGAGGCACAGGATATACTGCTTCGCATCAACCAGAAGAAGACCCTTACCGATCCCTTAAACTTCAGCTTCAATGATCAATTCTACGTAAAATCTCCGGCAGAGATGAGACTGCTCTACCCCGATTTTCCCGAAGCCTACTATAACACGGGGAAGATCGCCAGTATGGTCGACCTCTCCTTTGAATTCGGAAATCCACTTTTGCCGAAATTCGACGTTCCTGAAAGCGAAACCCTTGATAGCTACATGTATTCTCTGGCCCTTTCGGGTTTGAAAAAGCGCTACAACGACAACTTGCCGGATAATGTAAAGGAAAGGTTCGAATTCGAAGTGGGTGTGATCCGCGGTATGGACTTCTCCGGATACTTCCTCATCGTTCAGGACTTCATCAACTGGGCTCGTTCCAGAGGAATCCCTGTAGGTCCGGGACGAGGCTCTGCGGCTGGATCCATTGTTGCATACGGACTCGGCATTACAGACATCGATCCTTTGCGCTATGATTTACTATTTGAGCGATTTTTGAATCCCGATCGAAAGGAAATGCCGGATATCGACGTGGATTTCTGCACAGAACGCAGGGAAGAGGTGATCCAGTACGTGCGCTCCCGCTACGGCAACGACCACGTAGGACAGATCATCACCTATGGAACCCTTGCTGCCCGGGCATGCTTGAAAGACGTGGCCCGTGTAATGAACATTCCCTTTGAAGAGTCAAACGCCATTACTCGCAAATTTCCTGACGTTTTGAACATTTCCATTGATGACGCGCTGAAACAATCGAAAGAACTTAAAGAGTATGCTGAAAGCGGCGATATCCAGAAACGTCTTTTCAGTGTGGCGAGAAAGCTGGAAGGCAACATGCGCCATACCGGTGTGCATGCCGCCGGTGTAGTGATTGCGCCCAGACCTCTGGAGGAGCTCATTCCTCTGGCCAGTGTTACAGCCAGAAGCGGCGATAAGTCAGGAGAGAGAGTTCTCGTATCCCAGTATGATATGAGCACCCTGTCTGACGTAGGCCTTGTGAAGATGGATTTCCTGGGCCTTCGCAACCTCACCATTATAGATCATGCAGTAAAAGAGATCGAAACCAGACAAAATATTCATGTTGATTTTAACAATCTGCCAATGGATGATCAAAAGACCTTCGAGCTCCTCCAGAAGGGTGACGTAGCCGGAGTATTCCAGCTGGAATCTTCCGGAATGCGCGAATTTGTCCTCCGCACAAAACCAACCTGTTTTGAAGACATCATCGCGTTGATTGCTCTGTTTCGACCCGGCCCCTTAAGCTCCGGCATGTCCGAATCTTTCATCAACCGGAAGAATGGCAGGGAAAAAGTCACCTATCCTCACCCATCTTTGAATGATACTTTGAAGGACACCTATGGTGTGATCGTCTATCAGGAGCAGGTGATGCTCATATCGCGTATTGTAGGCGGCTTCACACCGGGTGAATCTGACGCACTTCGCAAAGCCATGGGAAAGAAGAAACGGGACCTTGTAGATAAAATGAAGGTGAAGTTTCTGGAAGGTGCGGGAGCACAGAACTATGATGTAAAGTGGGCGGAAGATCTATACGAACAGATGGCGCGGTTTGCCGAATATGGTTTCAATAAATCCCATTCAGCCGCCTATGCAATGATTGTGTACAGGACTGCCTACCTGAAGGCCAATTTCCCAACCGAGTATATGATGGCTGTGCTGGACTCGGAAATCGATCGAACGGAACGCATGGTATACTACATTGGTGCGTGTCGAGAAATGGGGATCCGAATTCTTGGACCCGACATAAACCTCTCCCGTCTGAAGTTTGCCGCCACCGGCAATATGGAGATTCGCTTTGGTCTGAATGCCATTCGCAATGTCGGATCTGCAGCAGTGGAATCCATTCTGGAGAAACGAGGAGAATTACCCACAGGCTTCCCCCACTTCACGCGTTTTATGGAGATGGTAGATCTTCGAGTCTGCAACAGGCGGACTATCGAATCTCTTATATCCGCAGGCTGCTTTGACTCCATGAAATACTCCCGAAAAGCCCTGATAGAAAGTCTGGACACCTTAACGTCCCATGGGCAAAAACACCAGAGCGATCAAGCCTCGGGTCAGGAATCTCTTTTCGGCTTTGCTGCCCGAGAATCTCAGGGCAGTACCGGGGAAATTGAATCCATGGATCTTGTTCCCATGGGAGAAGGCGTCATGGAGTATCCTGACAATGAACGTCTGGCAATGGAAAAAGAAGTACTTGGGTTTTACTTTACAGGCCATCCCCTGAAGCGATTTGAGCGAGCCCTCAAAAGCATTCGTTCCACATCCATTCGTGAGCTTCCAGGGCTGAAAGGCGCCACAAAGGTAAACGTTGCCTGCGTTCTCAACGATATTGCCATCAAACTTACCAGAACCAACAAAGAGATGGCCCGCATTTTGCTGGAGGATATGAGTGGAAGTGCGGATGGTGTGGTTTTTCCCGCTGCTCTTACGAAATTGAGAAGCGCACTTGTGCCAGACACTCCTGTAATTGTAACCGCCAACCTGGAAAAACGGGAAGAGACCGGAACAATCCAGCTGATTGTGGAAGATATCAAACCTTTAAACCAGGAA
>JBNLFC010000165.1:0-7818 GCA_050305335.1 Leptospirales bacterium | reverse complement strand
ATCCCATCACTCCCTCCTCCGGAATGGGCGAGCTTTCTGACGCATGGAGTGCCCAGAAGAAGAAAAATATCTGGGGAGATATTCCCAGCGTGACCGAAATGCAGCACGAAGGCGGGGCTGCCGGTGCAGTTCATGGAGCACTCCAGGCCGGAGCACTGAGCACTACTTTCACCGCATCACAGGGTCTTCTATTGATGATCCCCAGTATGTACAAAATTGCCGGGGAACTGACCCCCACGGTCTTCCATATTGCAGCTCGCTCCCTTGCGGCCCAGGGCCTCTCAATTTACGGTGATCATCAAGATGTGATGGCTACCCGTGCCACAGGGTTTGCCATGATGGCCTCAGGATCGGTTCAAGAAGTCATGGATCTGGCAGCAGTAACCCATGCCTCTACGCTGGAAGCACGAATTCCTTTTCTTCATTTCTTTGATGGATTTCGTACCTCGCATGAGGTGAACAAGATCGAGAGGCTGAGCCAGGAGGATCTACGCGCTCTTGTAGATGAAAGTTTTGTCATGGATCACAGGGAAAGAGCCCTCAATCCGGACCATCCCGTACTGAGAGGAACATCCCAGAACCCCGATGTTTACTTCCAGGCAAGAGAAACGGTGAACACCTACTATAATAACACGCCTGCCATTGTTCAGAAATACATGGATAAGCTGGCCAAAGCCACCGGTCGCCAGTATCACCTTTTTGACTACTATGGACATCCCGAGGCAGAACGGGTGATTGTAGTGATGGGTTCGGCCATTGAGACGGTTCACGAGACAGTGGACTACCTTATGGAAAAAGGGGACAAGGTGGGAGTCATTAAAGTTCGCCTGTATCGACCCTTCTCTGCTGACCACCTGATTGCCGCCTTCCCGAAGAGTGTGAAATCTGTGGCTGTTCTGGATCGCACTAAAGAGCCGGGCGCCCAGGGTGAACCACTCTACCTGGATGTGGTCACCTCCATGGCCGAGCATATGGCCCAGGGAAAACTTCCCTTTGCTATGCCAAAAATGATCGGGGGACGTTATGGACTTTCATCTAAAGAGTTCACACCTGCCATGGTGGCCGGGATTTATAACGAACTGTCGAAGGAGCATCCGAAAAACCATTTTACCATCGGCATCATCGACGATGTTACACATACAAGTCTGGATTACGATCACACCTTTTCTACGGAGCCTGATTCAGTTTTTCGTGGAATGTTCTATGGTCTGGGAGCAGATGGAACCGTTTCCGCCAACAAGAACTCCATCAAAATCATCGGAGAAGAGACCGACAACCATGCCCAGGGTTACTTTTTCTATGATTCGAAAAAGTCGGGATCTATTACCATCTCCCACATTCGATTCGGGAAAAACCCCATACGTTCCACGTACCTTGTGACCAGTTCCAACTTCATCGCCTGCCATCAATTCCAGTTTTTGACGCAGTATGATATGTTGAAGAATGCCGCGCCTGGCGGGATCTTTCTCCTGAATGCTCCCTATGAGAAGGACGAGGTCTGGAACAAGCTGCCCCGGAAAGTGCAGCAGCAGATGATCGACAAAAAGATGAAATTCTATGTGATCGATGCCTATAAAGTGGCAAAGGATACAGGCATGGGTGTTCGTATCAACACCATCATGCAGACCTGCTTTTTTGCCATCTCTGGCATACTTCCCCGGGAAGAGGCCATTGCAAAAATTAAAGAAAATATAAAGAAAACTTACGGAAAGAAGGGTGATGAGATTGTTCAGAAAAACTTTGCTGCCGTGGATCACACTCTGGCGCACCTTTTCGAGATTCCGGTATCCTCTGCCACTTCTACGATAGAGATCCCGCCTCCCGTATCACCGAAAGCGCCGGATTTCATCCGTAATGTTACATCCATGATGCTTTCCGGCGATGGGGATGACATTCCTGTGAGCAAGCTACCGGCTGATGGAACCTATCCGGTGGCTTCTGCCATGTGGGAGAAACGAAACATCTCTCTCAGCGTGCCGGTATGGGATGAGGATATCTGCACCCAGTGTGGTAAGTGTGTACTCATATGCCCCCATGCGGTCATTCGCCAGAAAATTTACGACGGCGCTCTTGTACAGAACGCCCCCTCTACATTCAAGCATGTGGCTGCCAAAGGCCAGGATTGGCCAGAAGGCTCTCGCTACTCCCTCCAGGTTTCCGTGGAGGATTGCACAGGCTGCGAGCTCTGCGTGGAGATCTGCCCTGTAAAAAACAAAACAGAGGTCGGCAAAAAGGCTATCAACATGGCTGATGTGGAGCCTATAAAAGAAGAAGAGATGAAGAACTGGGACTTCTTTCTCTCCATTCCTGAGATGGATCGCCGCAAACTGAATGTGGGAACCATCAAGGGATCCCAATTCTTACAACCACTCTTCGAGTTCTCCGGAGCCTGCTCCGGTTGCGGCGAAACTCCCTATGTAAAGCTGGTGACCCAGCTCTTCGGTGATCGCGCTCTTATTGGAAATGCAACCGGTTGTTCATCCATTTACGGTGGGAACCTGCCTACCACTCCGTACACGCAAAATGCAGACGGAAGAGGCCCGGCATGGTCCAACTCCCTCTTTGAAGATACTGCCGAATTCGGCCTTGGCTTTCGCCTGGCTATCGAGAAGAAAGAGGAACAGTCCCGGGAACTTCTCAAATCGCTGGCGTCCAACGTAGGTCAGGATCTGGTGGACGGGATTCTCAAAGCGGATCAATCCGATGAAACTGGCATTTATGATCAAAGAGAGCGAGTGCACATACTTGTTGATAAGTTAAAGCAGATGGGCAATGACAATGCGGCGAAGCACCTTTTGAGTCTCACGGATTACCTTGTAAAAAAATCGGTCTGGATCTTCGGTGGTGACGGCTGGGCCTACGACATCGGCTACTCTGGAGTGGACCATGTGATCGCTTCCGGTAAAAATGTGAATATCCTCGTTCTGGATACGGAGGTCTACTCCAACACTGGCGGACAGATGTCCAAGGCAACCCCCACCGGCGCCGTTGCAAAATTCGCTGCGGGGGGAAAGACCATTCAAAAGAAAGATCTGGGACTCCAGGCCATCAGCTATGGATCGGTTTATGTTGCCCAGGTGGCCATGGGTGCCAATGAAACTCAAACCATCAAAGCTATGCTGGAAGCAGAAAGGTATGACGGACCATCGGTCATCATTGCATACAGCCACTGTATAGCTCATGGCTACGATCTGAAATTCGGCGTGGACCAACAGAAGCTGGCTGTAAATTCAGCTTACTGGCCTCTGTACCGTTTTAATCCCATGCTGGCGCTGGAGGGAAAGAACCCGCTACAACTGGATTCCAAAGATCCTAAAGTAGCACTGAAGGATTTCCTCTACAACGAAACACGTTTTAAGATGCTCACTAAGATGGATCCGGCCCAGGCTGACAGACTGTTGAAGCAGGCAGAGCGAGAAGTGATTCACCACTGGAATCGTTTCAAAGGCCTGGCTGCCATCGACTACAGCCACCAGGATGATTCGGGGAGCGCTCAGAGCGCGAATGCTTCTGAGAATTGATGGAATTTCCAGACATAGCTCTAAGGAAGCTATGTCTGGAAACTATGGCTCAGCTCCGGATAAAGAAGCAGCCCCATATTTGAGGCTGCTTCTTTTGTCGTCCATGCGTTGAGTAAAGTTATGAGCCATGAACCTTACCTTTTCCATGAACGTTATACACTCACTATTTACCCATATCAGAAATCGGGAATATCTTCCCTGGTAACAGTCGAAAGGATCTCGCTCGTATGTTGCGCGATCTCCACCAACCGGTTGGCCTGCCGTTCCACTACCTTTTCAGAGCATACGCCTCGTCCACAAAAAGAATACCATCCATGGCCTGCTGGACCAGCTTAGATGACCTTATCCAGCTCCTCGTTAGCAATCGCTCCGGCATCTCTCCTTTTTATCTCCCGATGTCCATGAGATACGTTATCCGCTTCTCCCTCCCCGTCATCCTCGGGTGGCTCGCCTGACGGAAAGAGAAGTCGATTTATGCTTTTTTCCTTCTCCTTGCTGGAAACGGTCCCGTCCGCCTTGATCAAGCTTTTTACGAATCTGCTGAAATTATTCCTGACCAGCTCGAAGTAGGCAGTGCTGTTGCTTGCGTCATACTCCTTCAATCCTGTAAAGGAGGGAAGAACCCGGGAGCTTAAGTATACCCGCACCTCTTTGTAAGTAAAGGTAAAACTTTTGGCCTGACTGAAAGGGAGCGCGCCCTGGTGCGACTGCTTAAATATCATTATTCCCCGACACCTCAAAAGATGTGGACAATACTGCTCTCAGCGATCGAAAGTGGAAGACAATGAGGCCATCAGAACTTCGGCACCAAATTGCGCACCATGAAATTCCGGCTTGACATACCGGAATTTCATGGTATTACTTTCTTATGCTTCAGCGTTCAGCTTACTTAGAATATATCAGGAAAGCTCTGAAGCGCAGCCGTATTATTGCATTGGTGGGGCCGCGGCAGTGCGGAAAAACAACTCTGGCACGTCAACTGGCAGACAACAATCCAGAGAACTATTTCGATCTGGAAGATCCAATCAGTCGTGCCAGGCTCCAGGAGCCAATGCTTGCACTTGCTCCACTGAAAGGCATAGTTACCATTGATGAAATACAGTTGGCCCCGGAACTCTATCCTGTTTTGCGAGTGCTTGCTGACCGAAAACCCAACCCCTCCCGCTTCATGATACTCGGTAGCGCTTCCCCTGAACTAATTCAGAAATCATCGGAAAGCCTGGCCGGTCGCATGGAATTACTGGAGCTTACTCCATTTAATGCTGGCGAAATCTCAGTTAAAAAAGAGCTTCAGAAGAAGCACTGGGTACGCGGCGGTTTTCCACTCTCGATACTCGCAAAAACGGGAGAAGATAGTTCTATCTGGAGAAGGAATTTTATACAAACCTTTATAGAAAGGGATGTGCCCATGATGGGGCTGGGCGCCACACCCGCACTTCTTACCAGATTCTGGTATATGCTGGCACACTATCATGGCAACATCTGGAACGCAGCCGAAATGGGTCGTTCCATGGGGGTAAATGAGACTACCGCTCGACGGTATCTGGATGTACTCACCGGCACATATATGGTTCGCCAGTTGAAGCCCTACCATGCCAATCTGGGAAAACGTCAGGTAAAATCTCCTAAAATCTATATTCGCGACGCAGGCCTCTTTCATACATTGATGGGCATCGAAAACCAGAGAGAGTTGCATATCCATCCGAAAATTGGCGCCTCTTTCGAAGGGTATGTAGTGGAAGAGTTGCTGCGTGCAAAAAAAAATGCCGATGCCTATTTCTGGGCCACCCATACCGGCGCCGAGCTGGACTTACTGATAATTCACAAAGGCAGGAAGTATGGATATGAAATTAAATATACCGATGCCCCAAAACTCACCCCTTCCATGCGTATTGCCATAGAGGATCTGAAGCTGGACTCGCTAACAGTGGTGTATCCCGGTCCCAGAAGGTATCTGCTGACTGAAAACATCGAGGCAGTACCGCTGACCGAGGTGCTGAAGACTTGAAAGGAATCGATTGACGGAACGCCCGGCGAACGCAAACTCTCACTGGCAGAAAGCACATAGTGAAATTGCCACCGTGCACGAAAAATGCCTTCGGGCAAGCAAAGCACTTGCCATTCTTCACAATACAGAGGCGGTTATTCTCAGCGGACTTGTTCTTATGATCACCTGGAATGTTCTTGCGAAGGAGATTCGTTGGGGGTTCTGGATAGTTCTTCTTGCCGGACTGCTCTCGCACATTGTCTGGTTTTACAGTGATACATTGATTGGTAACAGGACCATGGTGGTTAACATAGCCTTGAGCTCGCTCTTTGCTGCTGGAGTTGCTCTGGCTGGTTTTTCTCTCTACCGCTGATCAAGCACCACTCGCTTGCGAGCCGCGTTGAGAAACATACGCCGGATCCAGGCGCTCCATGGTCCGATCACAAGCCAGTAGATCGTGAAAAGCGCTTTACCAGGCATATGTGGTGTGGATGCCCAGGTCTCGGTCCATATCCGACTTCCACCCAGTATGGAATCTACGCGAAAATTCGCAATAGCGGCCATGCGCTCTTTTGTGGCTCCGCGAAATTCTTCAGGGGACCGGGGCAGGTCCCGTGGAAGATGCCCCCGACGAATCCCCCAGAATGGCCCCACTATGCCGAAAACGAGTTCATTGCCCTCCTCCTTGAGTACAAGGAACGGCTTTGTAGAGAACATTTCGCGCAACGTCATGTCCGCACGATGAGGAATGCCTCGCATCAAAAAGAGAGCTCGTACAAAGGGAAGAACGTCGAGAGAGAGATCCAGGGCAAGATGAAGAGCCTGCTCACCGGCCGTGGGTAGATCAATGCTGTGGTACTCCAGCAGGTACGCGCCCTCAGGCAACCAGGAGTCAATGAGGGCCGGAGCCCGTTCCCGACTTCGACCGAAAGAGTATGGCCAGATCATTCATTCCTCCTCATTGCGCACCCCACCAGGCAAGAACTCCAATGGAAAGAAGCAAAAGCCATTGAGGTACATGCAACAGAACATAAAAAAAACGTCGCCCCGCCACACCCCAGATGAGCAAAGTATATCCCAAAAAATGAAGAGCGATAAATCTTGCAATGTATTGACTTTGCGGAATCAAATCAGTTAAGGCCATGATAAAAAGGACAACCGCAGAAAGAAAAAAATCCAGAGTAGCCACATGCCAGACCACCCGTAAAATTCGGCGGGAAATATCGCCATCACCGAATGGGGTGGTAACCAGCTGGCTGGATTGGAGGTGCCTGACAAGCAAATACTCCCCGGCTACCGGATGAATCAATGCAGCCAGGGCTGATAGCAATCCTGCGAGAAAAAGCGGAATGTTCATAAACTCTCCTTTCCAACCAGGAAGAGAATATCATCTTTCACGGAACTGTATTGTAGAAAAGCGACAGATATCTTTTTTCTTTTATAAAAAAATTAGAGGGCGTGGTCCCGGCAAATTCCTCAAAGTCACGAATGATATGAGATTGATCGTAGTAACCCAGGTCCTGCCCCTGTTGCATATATCCGTTGCCGCCTTGTGCCAGGCATCCGGTCACTAATCTTTCAAAACGCTTGAGGCGAAGATAGGTTTTGGGAGAAATTCCCATTCTCTCCTGAAACTGCCGCTGCATGGAACGCATGGTGATTCCGCTCTCTTGCGCCACTGTTTTCAATCTACACTCCGGGTCATTGGAGGCACAAGCAAGTGCGCCCAGTGTGCGGCCCCACTGTGTTTCTCCATGGTAATGTCGCAAAAGATTACGTTCCAGGAAATCCTCCACAACCCGAACTCTTTCCTGCAGGTTGGACGCACTCAGAAAAGCATCTTCCAGACGATTCCCTTCTCCACCCCAGAGCTCCTGTGCGGAGGCAAAGTCATTAACCCATTCAGAGGTCGCGCGACCAATAAAAAATGATGGACTCGTGGGTTGAAAACGAACAGCCAGAAATCCGATGGGCCCACTGGATTGGATATCATAGTAGCAGTCCCGAAAACCGACCAGGTGAATGGTGGGAACAAGACCATAGTCGCGGGTCTTACTACGACAGAGAAACGGCGATCCATAGTAAAGAACCAGCTCGGCTACAGGCTCAGGCAGAAGCCGCGGCAGGTGGAACGCGTTATTACCCTCCCAGGACCAGTAGAGCTGGATATAGGGACGAAGCTTTTCACGGGGTAAGATGAATTGAACCCGTACATCCGATGACATGCTCTGTTGCACACTCATGA
The DNA here is from genome assembly GCA_050305335.1 of Leptospirales bacterium. Taxonomy (GTDB): domain Bacteria; phylum Spirochaetota; class Leptospiria; order Leptospirales; family Leptonemataceae; genus JBNLFC01. The sequence goes on along the minus strand of JBNLFC010000165.1, from coordinate 65 downwards.
CTGCCCCGTTCCTTATTCTGTAAAAGCTCGCGGGTAAAGCGATCGTGCTTGCAATGCTTTCTTGC
>JBNLFC010000164.1:0-7854 GCA_050305335.1 Leptospirales bacterium | reverse complement strand
GTTGAAATTTCCGAAAGCTCTGATACTTCAACACAGGCTGATGAATCTTCTCCAGATATTGTCAGTCCATCGACTTGACTCATAATTTTTATTAAATATGTCCATTGACTGACCCGGATGCCAGAAATAGTCACAACTTGTTCATAGTTTTCAGGTATCCGTTTTGCAGTAGATGAAGAGGTGATATGAGATATCTCAGGTTGCGAGATTGGCCTATGGCGGTAAAACTACTTTTTGCAGTGACCCTTGCTGTGGCTGCCGTGGCCAGCTTCGATTACTACTTTTTCATTCCTGTAGAAACATCCAGGCTCCACGAAGAGCGCGTGGCCAGCGTCCGCAAAACAGTCTATTTCGGAATTTCATTTTTGAACACTCGAAGCAAAGAATTGGAAAACAGAACTTTTACGAAAGAGGAGGCCCAGATTGCAAGTCTGGAAGAACTCGCGAACTTACGCGTGGAAGATAAACCGATTTTCTGGATTATGAGCGCTGATGGGAAAATGATCCTGGATCCTCAGCAGCCGGAACTTCAAGGGCAAGATCTAACAGGTCTGCAGGATATCCATGGAAAGAAAATCTTTCAAGAGATTGTAAGTCTGATAGAAAAACAGGACGAGGGTTGGATAGATTACTGGTGGACCGATATAGACCATGACCTTCCTTCACCCACAGTCGCTTATGTGAAAATATATAAACCTTTTAACGTAATCATAGGAACCGGAATTTCTCTTTCCGACATGGAGAAAGCTGCTTCATCACCACTTCGAAAGTTAGTTGAAAAAAATCTGATTTTATATACTTTGATCGCTCTTTTGACATTGCTATTCTCCTACGCAATCTCACGTTCCCTTCGCAAAGCAACACGACTGGCAGACAAGCTTGCAGAGGGGGATCTGACAGTACATATCTCATCCTCCTCCAGCGATGAAGTGGGTCAACTTCTCTTTTCTGTCGGCAAGATGGTTGATAAAATTGCCGAAATCATGGATACGATAATCCCCCTTGCCATGCAGATAAACTCTACGGTGGGAACGCTCAAAATAGCCGTAGAAGAAACTACCACAGGTGCGAAAGATCTTTCAGAGAGAACCGAAGAGATGGCCGCGAGTGCGGAAGAGATGTCCATGACAATATCGGAAGTTGCGCGTAATGCGGCCTCGTCATCCCAGACCTCCATGGAAGCCATGGAAGAAGCGGAGAAAGGCCGAAATATCTCCGAAAAGGCCAATGAAACTATCAAAAGAATGCAGAACTCATCACGAGAGCTTGCAGCTACCATCGCCCAGCTCAATGTCAAAACGAAAAATATAGGAGAGGTGGTAATACTCATCAAAAGCATTGCCGACCAGACCAGTCTCCTTGCATTAAATGCCGCAATCGAAGCGGCACGTGCAGGGGGAAAAGGGACCCGTTTTGCCGTGGTTTCCGATGAGGTCAGAAAGCTTGCTGAAAAAACCATCCAGGCAACGGAGGATATATCCTCCATCATTTCCGAGATAAAAGCAGAAACAGAAAGAACAACCCTTAGCATGGATAGCACATCTCATGAGGTCGATGAAGCATCTGAAAATATCAATAATATTGTCGTATCGCTGGATCATGGCTATCAGGCCTTTATGAACGTGAAAGAGCAGATTCGTCACATCGCTGCAGCTGTGGAAGAACAATCAGCGACCACTGAACAATTTGCACGGGTCTCTGAAGAAAACATGAAGACTGCCACAGATGTAAAATTACATATGGTGGAAGTCGGCAACGCGATATTGAGCATGACTCAGGTAGCGGATCAATTGCGCGAAGCCACCATGGGGTTGAAAACCCTATCCTCCAGCAGCATGATCCTTGACCTGGCTAAAACGGATCATAAGATTTTTATAGAAAAAGTGAACGAACATCTCCAGAGGGGAAATCTTTTAAAAGAAGACGATATTACGGATCACTTTCATTGTCGCTTTGGCAAGTGGTACTACAGCGATGGGAAAGATGTGGCGGGCGATTTACCCTCTTTTCGTGCTATCGAAACGACACATGCACGTATTCATAACCTGGCTAGAGAGAGCGTGAAATTAAGGAATCAGGAGCTTGCTGGAGAGTCTGCAGAAAAATACAATGAGATGCTTGAATATTCTGACAATATGATGAGTCTTCTTGACAATTTAAAACGAGACTACCTGAAACGCATAGAATCACAGCTGTCAAAGCGGAAAAAAAAGTGATACGAAGTCATTGCCGGCTCCCATGCCGTGCTATACGCCGAGAGACAACGTTTACTGAGTTTCCACGCTGACCCGACGTATATCGTTGATTTTTTTTAAATCTTCAAATACGTCGATGAAATCCAGTTCCCGGGGAGCTACCAGAGATATCTTTACTTCAAGTTTTTTATCTTTAAAACTATGGTTGTACTCAAAGTCGGTGGGTACGATAGCATACTCTTCCATTATCTCGGCAAAGGCCTTTCTGTTGAATTTTTTTTCATTCAGCTCCAGAATGAGAATTCTGTGTTCGTATTTTCTGAAAAATCTGTGTTCAATGGCATCAAAGAGAACCAGCGTGATAATGGTAGCCGCAGATGTAAGCAATGCCGCATAATATAGACCGGCCCCCACTAAAAGTCCAATGCCAGCCACCACCCAGATGGAGGCAGCCGTATTCAATCCCTTTACATTGAAACCGGATTTAATGATTGCACCGGCACCGAGAAAACCAATTCCGGAAATAACCTGCGCGGCGATGCGGGTGGGATCGCCCTGCAATCCTGGAATGAGTTTCGCTGCATAGATGGAAGTGATCATGATCACCGTAGAACCAATGCCAATGAGAATGTGCGTGCGAAATCCGGCTGCCTGCCGCTTCTTCTCCCTGTTCCAGCCCACCAATCCAGATAGAACGATAGAGAGGAATACCCGGATAGTAATGGTGTTTATATTAATAACATCATTTTGCAGCATTGACTCAATTACACCCATAACATCGACTCTCCGCTAATTAGATTCTTTTAACTACGAATGAATAATAATACAGAATGCCCGGCATCAGCAAAACAATACCCAGCATGGAAGGAATGAACGCATCCACCAGAGTCACAACGGCAAATGCCGTATAAATTAAAAGTATTAGAATTAGAGTCCAGGGGTACCCCCAGGCCCTGTAAGGTCGTTTTTTATCAGGCATTTTCTTGCGTAGAACATAGACTGCCAGAAGTGTTGAAATATTAAAAATGGAAGAGGTAAAAGAAAAATAGTCTATGATTTTTTCGTAAGAATTAGCAGAAAGGGAAGCAAAAAAAAGGAGAACACTTGCCCAGAGGCCCTGAACAAGCAAAGAACGATTGGGAGTGGTGTACTTGCTACTCAAAGTCCCCGGCCATTGGAAAAAGAGCCCGTCTCTTGCCATAGCGTACCACGTCCTGGCTTTCACGAAAATCTGCGTACCGACATTGGAAAAGGTACTGACCATCACAACCGTAGCCAGAGTGATCAAACCAATGCTTCCCATAGCATTTTCCATGGCAATAGCTGCAATATGCTTGCCTGCTTTCGCCATGTCCTCAGGCGACACTCTATAGAGATAAGCTGAATTCACCGCAAGATAGAGAATCGTTACAGTAGAAATTCCCAGAAAAAGAGAGAGAGGTAGATTTTTCTCTGGCTTTTTAACTTCTTCCGCAACGTAAGTCGCTCCCTCCCATCCACTGTAAGCAAAAAAACCATAACGCAGAGCGACGAAGATAGAGAGAATGGAATGATACCAATCACCATGGGGAAAAAGAGATGTATGAAAGTGGGCTACGCTCCCGCCTGGTAGGGCAAAAGCTGCCAGGATAATAGCAAAAAGAGCCAGCAGTTTGATAATCCCCAGAAAATCTTGAATCCATCCACTGAGGCGCACACCAAACATGTTGGAAAGAGTATGAACCCATATTAAAGCAAACGCAATCAGTGAGGTTCCACTGCCGGTAATTCTAAAATGAAATACGCCTTCCAGCAGTAGGGCTGCATACTCGGCAAAGACAAGCGATACCGCAACAATAGAAGCTGTTTCAGATACGAAAAACATGGCCCAGCCACGCAGAAAGGTCCAGAGAGGTGGATAGGCCTGCTTTAAAAACTCATAAGGACCTCCTGAAAGAGGCATCATGGCAGTTAGTTCCGCGTACAAAATGGCCGAAAGTATGGTTGCTATACCCCCGGCAATCCAGGATCCGTAAAAAAGGGAGGTAGCTGCCACGGCAGCCATCATAGGACCAGGTGTTCGAAAAATCCCCGACCCGATGATCCGATTTACGACAATTGCAAGGACCTCAAACAGGCCCAGCTCCTTTTTTAAGATGAAGTTGCCTGTCCTGGTTTCCTGTTCCGCCGGCATATTAATGAAAAGTCGATTGAGGTCAAAAGCTGGCTCCCGTTAATAGAGTGCCACCGCCCAATCGGAATGTCGAGTATCTTCGCCCAGAATGATCTTCTGAAAGCGATCCTGAATTTTTCTGGTGATGGAACCCATTTTCCCATCGTTAACAATTCGCCTGTCTACTTCGCTGATAAAAGCGACCTGAGCACCGGTCCCGGTGAAAAATAATTCATCTGCAATATAGAGTTCGGTACGCGCAATTTCTCGTTCCACCACTGTGATCCCCTCTTCACGTGCTATCTCAATTACGCTGCTCCGTACAATCCCTTCTAGAAGTGCGGCTGTCATAGGTGGCGTATAGAGGATACCATCCCGAACCATAAAAATGTTTTCTGCACTCCCTTCACTCACCATACCCCGGCTATCCAGAAAAATAGCCTCGTCGAATCCGTTCTGGACAGCCTCTGATTTGGCAAGTGCCGAATTCACATACCCGCCAGATACTTTGGCACGTGTGGGAATGATATTTTCATCTATCCGACGCCAGCTTGAGATCATTGTTCGCAAGCCGTTTTTAGTATCCACATAGTCATCTAGCTCCAGCAGATAGCAGGAGAATCCATCCTCCACGTCATGTAAGCGCGGGGAAAGCTGAACCGCCTTTTTATAAAGAAATGGTCTTAAATAAATATTGGTCTTTAAACCATTCTTCCTGGCCACTTCCATAATGACATTGCGCATCTCGTCTTTTGCAAGGGGCGGTTTCATCTGCATAATGCGTGCACTTCTGAAAATGCGATCCACATGACGGTCCGGGCGAAAAATGAAAACATTATCCCGGGATTGGTTATAATAACCCCGCATTCCCCCGAAAATAGCCGTGCCGTACTGCAAAGCGTGGGTACCCACGTTTACGTTGCACTCGGCAAGGGGGCGGAATTGACCTTCGTGATAGGCAATGGTATCAAGACGGATAGACATATCCTAAGGGAGATACCGGCCCGGCGGATGTCAAGTCTGAACAGAAAATTGAATGGCAGCAGACAAAGATCCCGGCTGTTCTGTCATTAAAAGGCATAAAAAAGATGAAAAGTTTGATAGAAAAGTGGAAAACCATTCGATTGCAGATGGTGGATCTCTACCTCTCCACTCCGGCGCATTTGCGCCTGAAATCGCCTCCGGGACTTGCCAATAATCTTGTCTGGCAACTGGGCCATGTGGTACGCTCCATGGATGCTCTTACCTGGAACCGGGCAAAAATAGCGGCAACCTTTCCGGAGGAACTCGTCCCCTATTTTGCAAAAGGAACAAGCCCGGCGGACTGGCAAAAGAGCGAGGGACTGGATGATATAGTGGTTCTTGCCGAAGAAAAATCGCGTAACTTCGCTTTACAGAAAATAGAAGAGGTGGACTTCCTTGCCCCTTACCCGGAAGCCTACCTCACATCCGTTGGTATTCAACTATTGAATTTACGCGATGGCTTTGAATACAATGCAATGCATGAAAGTATACACCTGGGCCAGATGGGGATCTATCGAAAACTGCTGTGCCTTCACAACGGCTGATGCATTCTTTCCAGATTTTTCGTTCAGGATGGTGCACCGGAAATGAACAAAAACTACCGGAGGAAAGCGAAAATGGGCGAGTTTCGCAAGAAAATATTTACACCTGAAATTTTTTATTTGAATTTTTATTTTTTGTAATAAATTTCCGGTTATGGCGCCTTTGATTCCTATTGTAAAAAGATATAGAAATTATAGCAATTCATACGGAGAAACGGTATAGGCTATATCAAACAGGCGCTCTGAACGGGAATTGAGATGAGCCGTGAAGAAAAAGATGAATGCTCTACCCCCCACCCCTACCTATTTTTGCTTTGCCTGCCATTTTTTCAGATATCTTGAGCGAACATTTATAACTTTTATATGATTTTCTTTATCCCAATTGTATCCAGCTTCATTCGGTGTAACAAAGACCGTTTGTGAATTTGTTGCTTTCTTTAAAACTTTGTCTATTTCAACCGGGTCGTTCAACGATATAAGACCATACCCGGCCCGGGAATGAAATTTTAGATGCACAAAATACGACTTCCCCGCTTCCAGATGGAGGCTCAGGAAATCTGCTTGCGATTTATTCATGAAATAGTCCATAAAAAGCTTTTTGCCAGGTTTTGTCTGATAGGAGAGTATTTGGTTGGCTGTCAGGGTGCCGATATACTTTTCCCCATCGTATATAGATACTAAATCACCCCGTTTTCCCCTTCCGAGTAATAAAAAGTGTACGGTTGCCTTTCCTTTCGAAGGTGTTTTGTATTGAGCCCGGGTGATCGATGTAGTCGTTACATAGACATTGGACATATAGCATGAGCTCATTGCCAGGCTCACAACTATCACGGATAGAGCTTTTTTCATTTGATATCCCGTATGGACACGGTGCCCGGCCAGTCCCACTCCAGTGAGCATGGACCTGTGGACAGATTCCTGCTGGCCAATGCGGCTTCCACAATATAGTTGTGGGATTGAATGGTGCAGGACAGTGTCGATGCTATATGAACAAAGATGATGGTCTCAGTAAAGCATTACATTCCTTTTACATTCAATACTTTAGCCTTTTCACCATCGTCCGATATATACGCGCCATTATCCTGTCGCAGGATATCATAAGAGAGCCATCGATAGTAGACAAGACCGATGATATCGGAAAATCTACAGGCAATTTCCGGGTCCACTCCATTATCGTAGGCTGACAGAAATAAATCCTGCAAAGCATCAATTTTACCGGGCTCTTTTTGAAAAATGATATTTTTGAAAGGATCAAGAGCCAGATTATTGTCCCGAATTATAAGAGACTCTGACCAGTAACAGTCATATCCGGAAACAACCTGATCCTGGTAAAACAATTCAAAACCCCAGCCGTCATCTTCCCCGAAGAAGTAATGCAGCAGATATCCGGAATTCGCTTCAACCAGCTTTGTATTGGGCGCATACATCTCTCCCTCGGCAAGGAGAGTAACCCACCCATTGGCTTGTGGAAAGACAAAACCAGCAAGGCTTGCGTTAAGCAACAAGTTTACACCATCTTCTCTATCGGTTGTTAACAGATGATAGCTTTCACTAAACTCACTCATAGGAAACCTCTTAATTGCAAACGATTTCTGATAGACGCTTTTTTCGATCTGGAGATGGAATTTCCAATTTTTCCGGGGAAGCGGTTTTGCGGACAGCGACAACGATACAGGGCAATACAGGATCAATCCAGTGCTCCATAACCGCTTCCAAACATCCCATCCATGTAGGTATAGGCCGCTCTCCATCCGAATGTCTCAAAAAAAATCGGCTGGCTGAAAAAAAAGGGGCTTTTATGAAGAGGGAGATAGAGTTGAAGTTTGGTTTGCTACGGAAAAAAACCTGAATATTCAGGCCTTCCTACGAACAATCCATTTCATTTCCAGCCTCTCCGGCACATGGAGGGAATTTTAGAGAAAGAACTTGAGTGCAAAATGAT
>JBNLFC010000163.1:0-7887 GCA_050305335.1 Leptospirales bacterium | reverse complement strand
ATCTACAATCAATTGCGGACCTTTACCATCAGGAAAAGACAACGCTTGATCGGTACACCACCAATACTCTTCGAGAGTCTCGCCCTTCCAGGCAAAAACCGGGACTTTACTATCACGCACAACTGCCGCTGCAGCATGGTCTTGAGTAGAATAGATGTTACAGCTGGACCAGCGAATATCAGCACCCAGTTCTGCAAGGGTCTCAATCAAAACAGCTGTTTGAATGGTCATATGAAGGGACCCGGCAATTTTTGCCCCCTTCAACGGTTTTTTAGGACCATACTCTTCGCGGATAGCCATCAATCCCGGCATCTCCTGCTCCGCGAGTATAATCTCTTCTCGCCCCCATGTGGCAAGTTCAATGTCTTTTACCTTATAAGGTAATGTCTTTTCAGCGACTGGCATTCTAATCTCCTTTCTTGTTATTGAATGTTCGACTTTCGATCTCACCGAAAAAGGACCGAAATCGATTTTTTATTCCACGATTCATTTCGCAAAGATTGTCGTGCGAAACAAACCCGGCTCGTTATGCGGCGTAATCACCGCTTTTCGTTTCCCGCTTTGCAACGGCTTTCATAAAAATGCATTCCAGCTTTCCCTTACCGGATCCTGTTTCGCTCAATCCCGGTTCAAAAAAAGCTTTCTCCACCAACTCCTTCAGCCTCCGTCTCTCAAACCCCAGCCAGAAATCGGCGAATTTACTTCGCATCACCTCTTCCGAATGGTGCACAAGGTCCGCCAGAATCAAAATTCCACCTTTCCTCAAAACCCTCCGCATTTCCAGAAGAGCCTGTATCGGGTCAGGAATATGATGCAAAACCATAGACGCAATCACCACATCCGCTTCTCCATCTCTCAATGGCAAATGCTCCAGGCTTCCCAGGCGAAACTCAGCCTGATCGCTTCCTACGGCAACCCTTGAACGATCCAGCATGGCAGGACTCTGATCTACACAGATCAACTTTCTACCCTCGCCCGTCATCATGGCAGCCAGCTCTCCCGTGCCCGACCCCAGATCAACAACAATACCCGACACACCGGAACCAAGCTCAACAACGCGTTTTCGATAATAGTCCGCGTCGACCAACCCCTGCTGCTGCTTCTCCTGCTCCAGCCCACCAGATTGAAAATGACTTACCACAGCACTTTTCCGCGACTCCAGCAACGACCCCAGCCTTTGCTGATCTCTCTGCACGGTTCTTGCGTAAGCATCACTCTCCTCACCTCGATTTTGCAACGGGGAGCCATTCAACAACCCCAGAGATTGCAAAATCCCGGAAATCATTCCAGAACCACCGGATAACGCCGGTAGAAGACTGTAATAGATGTGAGAACCTTCCCTTATCCTTTCCAGAAGCCCTGCGTCGGCCAATATTTTCAGATGCCTGGATACTCTACTCTGTCCCATTTCCAGAACTGAGAGAATCTCATTCACATTCAAAGGCTCATGGCGCAAAACTCCCAGAATACGTAACCGGCTCTCATCAGAAAGGGCCTTCAAGATCTGTATAGCTCGAGCATCCATCTCACATCACATTTGCGCTAACAAGATACAAAGATATCAAGATATATTGATATGTCCACAAAAAAAGTGATCCCTGGCGTCGCAACCATGCGGCAACCAGAGCGAAATGGTTGGACCCGGCCGAGGCGGATGGAACTTTTTGCGTATGCGACCCAGAAAACTCTCCGCTTCCGCCCTTTTCTATCTCCTTTTCTCTGTGCTCATGCTGCTGCGAGGCTTTGGAACACCGATTTTCCCCGACACAGAGAGCAAGACCATCCAGCCTCCACCCGCCCGCCCTAAAATTTCCCTGGAGCTACTGGGTGGATCAGCACTGAATTTTAGCGGCCCTCAAAGAGATAACCTGATTCAAAATGTAGCCGGAACACACTATGGAACTTACACCATGGCCACAGGCAGTGACAATGAGAAACTCTGGAACCTGGCTGCACACCAGATGATAAAAAAGCCGGAATTGAGAGAAGGACGCTCCCTGATTAATATGGAGTTTTACCAGAGACCCTGGCTCGGGTTTGGCATAGGGCTGAGCTATGCAGAAGGGCAAATGCAAAACTTCCGCGGTGGCTTCGCCCTCTCCTACGGAGGACGAACCACTCTGCTGGCATACAGCGGCGCCAACCAGGATAGCCTCATCACCCTGTATCGACAACTGGAAAGCCTGGACCCTTTTGCAACTTCCACAGTAAGAACCTACCAGATCAGCTCACTGATGTTTCATACAACCATTCATGCCAATCGAACCGGTTTTGTGGACCCCTATGGACGCATTTACCTGGGAGGAGGCGCCGGCAATGGAATAGACTCACCCGTGCACGAAGGCATGCTAGCCCTTGGGATTAAGCTATCGCACTTGCGCTACTCCCTTTCCCTGGAAGCAATCCACTCCTATCGCTGGATGAAGCTGGATGGCAAAAATCTACCGGGGGGAAACAGAGAACATTTACGCCTTGAGGAGAATATGCTTCTCTTCGGTGTCGGATACCGTTTTCAAAATGATTGAACTTTTCAGACTCAGCCCCTGTTGCTAAATTGCAATTGGGCTCCAAAAGAAAGGGGAAAAGGTCACGACAGGCGTATCACTATTAACGTTGCATCATCCGAGGCTTCTCTGCCGCCCTGAAAATCAGCAACCTCCTGGAAAATTTTCTCAATGATTTCCGAAGGATCCAGACCGGAATACTTCAGGATGGCCTCCTGCAGCCTCTCTTCGCCAAAAAAATCGAAGTCCTCACGCCCTTCTGCCTCGGTAATCCCGTCGGTGTACAGGCACAGAAGATCACCTGATTCATAGGACGCCACCCTTTCCAGGTATTCGACATTCTCGAAGGCTCCCAGTGGAGTACCCCCCGTTGTTAAGTCCTCAATCTTTTTCTCACTCATTCTAACCAGCATCTGGTGGTTGTGACCTGCAGAAGCTACACGCAACCTGCGAAACTCCCTCTCCAGCTGCACCAGCATTACCGTAACATATAACTCCATTCGCGAATTCTGAAAAATTTCCTGATTGGCTGCAGAAAGAGTAGAGACCGGATCCATAAACCTGGGGATCATCCCGGCCAGAAGAGTCTTGGAATATTCCATAAAAAGGGCCGCCGGAACCCCTTTGCCAGCCACATCGGCGATCAATACACTGATACGATTTTCAGAATGATAGAGCAGATCATAGAAGTCTCCTCCCACATCCCGGCATGCTCTGTAACGGGTCGCAACACGTAGCCCGGCCACATTGGAAGGTATAATTGGAAGAGAGTTCTGTTGAATTCGAGCAGCCATCTCCACATCTCTCAAGTAAGCCGCCATACGCGCCTCATGCTTGCGAGACTGAATGCGGATCAAAGAATCCGCAAGCTGAGCCGCCACAGTGGTCAACACCTTCATCTCGAATGAATCAAAAGGTTCCCTGGTTCGCTTGTCGGCTGCGCTCAAGACACCGATGACCTGCTTGCCTTTAATCAAAGGGACCGAAATAAAAGACCGTGTTTGATATCGGCCAGCGAACTCCGGCACAAAATCAAGATCCTTCTGATAATCCCTGACCAGAAGAGGTTCGCCAGTTTTGAACACAAGCCCGGTCACACCGGAGTGCAAATCCACATGTGCATGATCATCGGTCCTGAATCCGCGTGTAGCAAGAACCGTTTCACTGCTTTCGTCCGCATCATAAATGATAACCGAAAGGCGGTCCACTCTGAGCACCCGATCTATGGAGACCAGCACGCCATCCAGGATCTTTCTCACTTCATCATGAATATGCACCGACTGAGATATTTCGTATATACAGTTGATTTCTTCAATACGAAGATTCAGATCGCGAACCAAACGTCGATTGTTAATAGCCAGAGCAGCCATATTGGCAAGATAAGCCAGCATTGCCAGGTCCCTGCGGGAAAAATCACGCATATCGGCTGTGTTTACAACTTCCAGCACTCCCACAAGCTTATCGCGGACCAGCATAGGCACTGCCATGAGGTTCCGCGTGTTAAATCCGATCTGTTGATCAATTTCTTTAAAAAGCCGCACATCCTGGTCGGCATGATTTACAATAATAGGCTTTCGCTCTCCAGCACACTCACCGGCAATACCCTCTCCTGGAGGAATACGCTTCTCATGCAAAAGCTCGCCCGTTTCTCCGCTCGTTACATTGAAGACAAGTTCGCCCGTATCAGGATCGTGCAATAGTAGAGATGCCCCCTCCGTAGAAAGAAGCTCCCTCGCCGTATCCATAATAACGCGCAGAAGACTACCCAGATCCTGTTCCGAATTAATCCGGGTAGTAATTTCATTAATCTTTCCGAGCTTGATTTCACCCCTGGAACCCATACGTTACCCGAACTCTTTTCGCAGCTCCTTTACAATCACATGGGAAACCCGGCTCTGATTCAGAGTGTAAAAGTGGATCCCCGGAGCCCCTCCCCGCAGCAAATCTCTCGACTGCTCCAGGGTAACCTGAATGCTTTCAGCAATCAATGCATCCTGATCTTTATCGTGACGCTCCAATCGTTGAATTATATCAGACGGAATTCTGGTCCCTGCCATTTTGGTGAAACGCTCAATCTGTTTTAACTGGGTGATTGGCATCACCCCTGGGATGATCGGCACAGAAATCCCCGCTTTCCGACACTCCTCCACAAATTTGAAATAGACACGATTATCAAAAAAAAGCTGCGTAACCAGAAAGTTCACACCGGAATTTACCTTGATTTTAAGGTTTGCCATATCCGCCTGAAAGGTAGAGGCCTCCGGGTGCACCTCAGGATAGGCGGCAGCTCCGATATCAAAGTCCAGCCCCGTGCTTTTAATAAATGCAATCAATTCCGAAGCGTAACGGAACCCGTCGGCTGCTACCTTAAATTCACTCTCCCCTCTGGGAGGATCTCCCCTCAAAGCCATTATATTCCGAATGCCGGCACGATAGTATTGATCCAGACTTGCATGCACCTCGCTTCTGGAAGCCCCCACGCAGGTAAAATGGGTCATAACCGTAATATTGTAGTCATTCTGAATTCGCGTCACCCACTCCAGCGTTTTCTCCCGGGTGGACCCCCCTGCCCCATAGGTGACAGACACAAAATCCGGATTCAACTCCTTCAACTTTTCAATGGTGCTGAAAAGTCGCTTCTCGCCCTCTGCATCTTTCGGAGGAAAAAACTCAAAAGAAAAGATAGGCCGCGAGATAGATGCAGCTTCGATTATTTCCGATATTTTCCCCATGGTTCACAACAATTTTTCGGACAAGGGTGAGAGGCAAGGAATAAAGTCCCCTTCGATCGATACCACCACCGAAGTGACAGGCCGGCCGGGCATGCTGTCGCGAGTTTCTTCACGCCTGAGCGCATCAATCTATAAAATCTTGCTCATACTAAATCCGGAAAGATTGACCGGCAGCCCCACATTTAATCTGGGATCAGCGCTCGTCACCCTGGCAAGCATTTTGATCATCATTCTGCCAATTTTTGTACCACCTTCGCTCTCGGCCAGCCACCTGTACAGAAGCCTGGACAGAAGCATACTTTTTACCTTTTTCATTGAAATTCTCATTAGAATTTTCGGTGAACGAGGAAAATATATTAAAAGCCCGCACATCTATATCGACACCATATCGGTTCTTCCTCTTGTTTTCACAGCTCTTCTCCCCCATGTATTCGGAGGCAAACCACCTGAAGGGTTCGAGCACATCACAGGAATGCCTGGATGGACCCTTTTTGAAAGCGTACGAATATTGAGAACGCTTTATTACATAAAATTCTTTTATCGAATCAAGCAGATGGATCTCAGTCAGAACGTTTTTCGTTCAGCAATCAAAGTTCGCTTTTTCACCGGTGTTTCAGTACTGCTTTACATAATAATACTCGCATCAGGCGCTTTCATAGCTGTAATTCACTACAGATTGGTCGAGAACTTGAAGCATACCAGAGTCGAAAGGATCAAACGACATATCCAAACGTACGGAATGACCGATTTAAATGAAATCTTCAGGGACTTCATCATCAGGATTGAAAACCGATCCATCGGAGAGAACTACCAGATTTACAACGTGGACCCTGGCTATGTAAGGTCCCACTATAGCTATGGTCGCGACTTCGTCCAGATTGATGGCAACTCTCCGGGGACTTCTGTTCAAATACAATTTGTAGACCTGAATACTCAACAAAAGTGGCTTGAGTTCGGGATTATTTTTCTGGGTGGGCTTACCATAGCTGGAGTTTTACTCAGTTTGAACCACTACCTGGACACATTGGTCCTCTCCCCCGTGGAGAGAGCCAGACGAGTGATGAACATTCGCATCAGAGGAGAAGAGCTACCGCAGACAATGCCGGACAATGCAGAAGAAACTGAAATGAGCGATCTAATACAGGACATCGATCGATTTTACAGACTCTTGACAGCGCCGGCAGATACACCCTTGCCAGAAAGGGAGATGTTTCCCGAGGAGCAAGAACACCCCCCGGAATAAAATACTCACAGAATCAACAGAGCTCGAATCAGCCCCTCTCCGCTACGCAACTCCTCCAGGGCTCTACCCACTATGGAGCCTGGTACAACATCTTTGCCGCTGGCTTTCTGAACACAACCCAGCTCCATGGAGGAGACCAGAAGATCTCCAGGCTTGATCGTCGCATCTGGCTCGACAATTGCCTTTACAGAAACAATTCCGCTAAATGCCACCAGTTCATGACCGGCGGGACGCATAAACCCCAGGGCATCGTGTTCATCATAACTGCTGTCTGAATGTATAATCACAGAGGCTTTTTCCACTACTACGCCAATGATAGCGGTAGAACCGGTCTCCCGGGATTTTCTGAGCACGCCAGCAGGACCCGCCACCAGCAGATCTCCCACGCCGATTACATCCCCTTTCTCCACAGGAAAGTAAGCGGCAATTGCTGTCGCGTAACCTCGTTGCCCTGGAGCAAGATACAAAGAATCCATCAATCGGTTGGCACCATAGGAAAGTATTCCCAGATCCGAAGAGGAGACCTCTCTGTCAGAAGAACGCCCGCCAACCTTCAAGGCATAGGAGTTCTCCGAAAAAAAGACCCCGCCAGGCCCTTTCTGGGAAAGGCCAACCACACCTGCGCCTTCGCCTGCACCATATCCTGCCACACCAGAGCGAGATCCGAACCCGAGAATACCATCACCAGCAGAGCGTCCTGAAAGACCCGCCCCTGTACCCTGATTTATGCCGGAAACCGGAGCATGATTGACGGGAGGCGGCAAAATACCCTTATAGGACTCACCTGTTCTTGCCTCGATCTTTAGCAAACCAGAGTGAGAATCAAAACTATGTTTTTGAGAAGCATAATCGTGCTCATGGTCGAGAGGCCTACGCGGATCACTTAACCTCGGGTCATTCCCCTGAACCGCGCGAGCTGATGAGAATTCCCCATGGGAACAGAGACTGACAATTCCAGCACTGGATATTGTGGCAGGATTCAAGCGTTCATCATCACCCTGGACTACAACGCCCTTTCGATTCTCTCCACTTCTGGCCAGTTCAACAATGCCCGGCGACTCTTCCGAAGCAAGCTTCAATCTCGGATCACTCCCCTGCACTGCCGCAAGCTCTGCTTCTTCTCCAAATCTGGCAAATCGTAATATTCCCCTGGTCTCTGTCGTAGCATCCCTCAAACGGTGATCGTTGCCCTGGATTACTTCATTGGGCCTGATGGATCCATCGGTTGCCAGCTTAACGATTCCAGAACTCTTTTCCGTTGCATGTTTTAAACGTTGATCATTCCCCTGAACTGCAACACCGCTACGATTTTCTCCATCCAGGGCAAGCTCTACTATACCAGGAGTATCCTCCGTAGCCAGCCTCAGTCTCCCATCGCTGGATTGAATTACATGGCCGACCCTGACTT
>JBNLFC010000162.1:0-7899 GCA_050305335.1 Leptospirales bacterium | reverse complement strand
ACCAGATCCAGGGGGTTGGCGCTCAAAGAGATGAACCAGTAGCTGCCCGGACCGCGATTTTTTATGCGAAAGCGAAACCAATGGTAGTCATTGTTGTAACCATACTGGATCCTCTCTCCATGCAGCGGAATGAAATCAGCTGCATGGACGATTTCTTCAAAGGAACTATCTTTTTCACGGGTCAGGTGCTCCATTGCTGGAACGAGATTATAGGAGGCATCTTCATCCAGAGTAAGGACTTCGGCCCCTGTTGCTGAAGGTAAAACAAATAAAAAGAGAAGCAGCTGGAGGCCAATTTGCCGGGCTTTTCGGTAGATCCACTCTCCTTTTCTATAATGTTTCCTCACAAATCGCATCCCCATCTGCTCTCCGGTTATTTTTATAAAAAAAAAGGTCTTGTTTCATGAATCGGGACGACCCGATCCCTCTTTTCTTGTACAATCTTCCCATGCAGGCAGGATCTCTCCCCGCTGCTTGCTTCTTTTGCAAAAGCAGGAAGCTATGGTCAAGCGTACAAAATGAATCGTAAACGCGTTTCAATGGTGAATGATAGAAAAAAGCAACAACGAAAGGCCAACGTAACAAAGATCCATTTTTCTCTGAACACAATCGGCGGCATTACTTTCCATTTATTACTTTTCATTCCTCTCCATTTTTCCCTGGGCGAAACAGTAATCCTTAGAAACGGTGAAACAATGCAAGGGAAAGTGATGACTCAAAATCCGGTGATCATCAAATTTCAGGAGCAAAACGGCGAGATTCGGATATTGAAGAAAGTCGCAATCAAGAAAATCGACTATTCCGACTTGAATACTTCCAGGTCTGTAGAAAATGCAGCAAGTCATCCCGAAGACGAAATCGCAAAAAGAGTCAGGAAAGAGAAACGGGATGCTATGATTAAAAATGAGGAGTTGGTCTGGGCCGGGATGCATCGGGATCAGGGGAAATCCATGACAGAGCCAGATGAAACCGGGGAGGTAGACCAGACTCCTATTCTTCTCGAGGCCCGCAGAATCCCCGTTGGCGAAATAGTCTGGCGCAACCTGCTCCTGCCTGGCTGGGGAGATTTTCATGGAGGCTACTCTGGTTCTGGAAGAATTAAGGCTACTCTTTTTGGCCTGTCGGTTGTCTCCGTCCTCTACTTTGACCGAAGTTACCTCTCAACAAAAAAGGCTTACACTACGGATGCTGCTTTGTATATGAATATACTGGAGAGCCGCGCATTGGATGGCACAATCCCGGCGACAGATATAGGAGTGAGCTTTTTGTATCTCCACTCCCTCGATTCAAACTCTTACAGAACCTATAAGAGTGCAGGCAATTACTTGAACAATTCACTTCTTTTTCTGGGAGGGATCTATCTAGGAAACTTGATCCATTCCTTCTTTCTGGGAGACAAATCACCTGCACCCTTCGGCTATAACTCTTTCGGTACTGTTCGCTCCTTTTTTTTGGCCGCTCCCGTTTTCGCCGCGAAAGGTGAACAGCGAGAAGTGGAGGGGCAAATTGCCGGGTTCCTTCAGTTCACTTTTTGACAACGAGTAATGACCATGAATAGCCTGCCACGTATCTCCACATTGCCATTTTCCCTTTTCCTCCTATTTACGCTACTCTCCTGCGTAAAGACAGAGCGGGCCCTCTATTCGGCAGGATCCATGGAGGGACAAATCCTGCTATTCCTTACACTGAGAAGTTCCTCTACAGCAGTGGGATTACTTCCCCCCAGGACCTATCTGACCTCTTGCTATGATACGCCGGGAGCTACGATTCCTTGTGCTGGAACGGGTCAGGACGGAGAGTATCAGTACGGTCGTGCTGCGAACTTTACAGGACCTGTTTTACGAAGCGGAGGCTACGTCACCATCGACAATACCACCGGCCTTACCTGGCAGACCTGTAGCATGGGTCAGAGCGGAAGCGATTGTAGCACGGGCAGCGCTACGCCAGATACTATGACAAATGCCCAATCCTATTGCGAAACTGCGCTGAACGGGTTATCCTATGGGGGCATCACCACCTGGCGATTACCCACCCTGGGGGAAATGGAGAGTCTCGTGAAGATCGGTGAAACCAATCCTAACACCAACCCGGCTACTTTCAATAACTCCTTCCCGGGGACAGCCTCCGATGGCAGTGGAACCGGTGTTTTTTATTACTGGGCATCGACGCCATACGCGCCGGATTCCGGCACATATGGCTGGGGTGTGAATTACGATCTATCCACCCCATCTTCGACAGCCGATAGAACGACCCAGAGCGTGATAAAGAGCAACTCCTACTATGTCCGTTGCGTCTCGGGAAGTAGCACTTTGCCAGCCCATACTTTTGAGGACAATGGGGATGGGACGGTTTATGATGGGGGAACGGGGCTTCTGTGGCAAAAGTGCAGCATGGGACAGACCGACGACTCCGCCTGCAGCGGGACGTCCACAGTCGATATATGGGAGAATGCGTTGATCTACTGCAACAACCTGAGTCTCGCAGGAAAAAACTGGCGCTTGCCAAACATCAATGAACTCCAGAGCATTGTAGATTACACGGCGGCCTCCGCTCCTACCATCAATACGGTCACTTTTCCCAATACTCCTCCCCAGGATGGCTCATCAGGTACTACTAATTATGACTACTGGTCTTCAACAAATAGTGTTGGATTATACACTCAAGCCTGGAGTATTCAATTCGACAGCGGCCGGGTGGTCAGCGGTGATAAGGATGGTATGTCATTTTATGCTCGATGCGTTGCAGGCCCTTGAGCAGCACCCTTTTACGAAACCGATAAAATGCAACATAGCGAAACCGATCCTTCAAAATTCCTGGCCCCGCAGGGCCAGGAATCGTACAGCCAATTCTATACAAACCTGATCAACATCAATAGAGCTGCCGAAAATAACCGCTCGAAAAATCATCAAGGAAAAGGTGGATTCCATCCGAACTGGCCCCGTGTGGAAGGGCAGCCATATTAGGTAATATGTTCTGTCCTACTCCAGTCGATACATCGATCCGGTAGAGATCACTGGGTGAGGCACCGAAGGTTACATAGACGTGGCCTCCGATATAGGTGATGGCTTCAGGGTAAGACAATGTAAACGTGTACGTTATAGTGGACCCATCTGCAATTGTCACACGACGAATACGAGCATTGGTATAGTCGGTCAAATAGAGATGTGTGCCATCCATTGTTATCCCAAGGGGATGGTTGAATCGAGCAATGGCCCCGGTTCCATCCACGAGACCTGGATTGCCAAAACTACCCGCAAGGCTTGATACTGCCCCTGAAGTGATGTTCACCCGTCGAATTACGTGGTTGTTATAATCCGTAACAAAGAGGTTCATTCCATCCGTTGTCATTTCTGTAGGCTGGTTAAACCGTGCCAGCAATCCATTTGCGTCGTCGTTCGCCCCTGTTGTGGAATCTCCGGCGATAGTGGTTACCTGCCTGGTCAGCAGATGTATTTTCTTGATCGTATGGTTGTCAGCGAGATAAAGATATGTTCCATCCGTTGTAATTCCCCGTGGCAAACTCAGCTGTGCCTCAGTTCCAACACCATCCAGCAGACCTGCCACCCCAGATCCTGCGACGGTAGTCGTTTCCCCTGTGGCAATGACAATCTTTCGAATGCGATGATTGTTGGAATCAGCTACATAGAGGTTTTTCCCGTCCGTCGTAATCTGATAAGGATTGCGAAAGCGTGCGTTGTTACCAAAACCATCCTGATAACCGGCCGTTCCTCCTGCCAGATCCACCTGCCGAATGGGGCTTCCCAGAGCCAGTGGTGTGGACGATATTACGCTGTTCCCCATCAACTGATAACACTGAACATCGATAGCAACATCCGATCCGTTCACTAACTGGCTATCCCCATGACAGGCACCCATGAAAGGCTGCGCTACCGCTGATACTGTTGCTGTGGTAAGGTCGCCAACATATCCAGTGAGCATATAGGCACCATCTGATGCAACGGGGGTCGCTTCAGTTACGCCATTCAAAGCCAGGGTTGTGGAGCCCACAAGACCTGCCACATTGACACTCACCGTATAACGCGGAATAATGTTCAATTGCACCGAAGAGGTGGGCGCATCAGGATCGCTACCAAAGGGATCATAGGTGGCGATCACCGTGGCGATCACGGGATTGTTTGATAGAGTTACAAGACCGTCTCCAGCAACACTACTTCCAGCATCATCAACGCTCCAGCTTGTAGGCAGAATCGGAATACTGTTGCCAAACTCATCCAGCCCCCGCACATCCAGCGCATATTCACTGCGACCATCCACCACGATAGGACCGGTGGGGACTGCACCATTGGTATCCAGTACCTGTATGCTCTTTAAAGAACCAGGAATGACATTAAAGTTGTAAGGTAAAAGTGGCTCAACGTCTGAAACACTCACAAGCATACTATTACTGCCTGACGCTGGCACCACAGTGGGCGTCAGTACAAACGTACCCAGCGCAGGGTACGCTTCTGCACCTGAAGAACCGGAAGATCCGACCGAAGGTGTGATATGAATCCTGGAAGGCTCAATTACTACCTGTGCAGGACCGGTTGTGGCTCCGCCACAACCATTGGTGTAGTTGGCACGAACTCGCATGGTTCGGGAATACCCGGCTGCTATGACAGTGCCGGTTCCTGAACTCTGTATGGATGAAGTTCCTGGTACCAGAACACGATTCGCCTCTATGTCATAGGTAGGCGAATTGGTAATACGAGTGGCATTATCCACAGCACGGAACTGAACGTGAATCTCTGGATTAACAGCTGAAACCATTCCAGCAGCACACGGATCGCTATGCCATTTGCTGGCATCAATTAAATATCCATAATAGTTTTCATAATAACTGCCTGCGTACATGGGACTGGGCAGTTGAACCGATTCCATATTGACCCATCCCGAATCGAACGAATCGCCTTCCATTGTATATCGAATCTGCACTTTTGTGATGGATCCGCCACTTCCAGCATATGGAGTAGTGACCCTTGCCATAACATATACCGGTGCACCGGCCATGGCATTGGCTGGCATAGTACCGGAAAGCAAAATGCTCGGAGGGGTAACGTTCGCCGTCGCATAGTTCTGCGCCATAGGAATATAAATCGTGAAATGTTGTAACTGGGCTCGCACAGTCCCGCTACTAGCATCGACAGAGTTCGGCACCCCTACAAAAGAGCCACTTTTTGTATCGAGGTACGCTACGGCCATGCTCTCAGGATCCAGAGACTGCACTGCCAGTCGGGATGTATCATAATGCACAGTCAACGTGGCGGGATTTGCCGGATCAAAAGTTGTGCCTTCGGGCAGCAACTCATAGGCCTGCCCTAAAGCTATAAATCCCTGAGTGTATCCAGCAGGCACAGAATCAAGCTTGTGAATCTCAATGGTGGTATCTTCCGTTAGCGAACCTGGCGGAATGGTGAGCTGAAGCTCGTTGTTTAAGTAGAGCGTTCCCCCTTCCGAAGCGACAACATATCGCGAGATAGATGTGTCCGGATTTGACGGATCGTATCCCGGCACCTGCCCCGGCGTTTGATTCGAAGCAAGAGCGGCGGCGCCCAGAAGCCATATGAAAGAGGAATCCGAAGAATCCCCTTTTTTAAAAAGCCCTCCAAAACGATCAGCGAAGCTGCATTCGGCGAAAGCCAGAAGTGAAACCAGAACTAAAAACAAGTTCACTTTTTTCACAGTATATCCTCCCTGTAAAAATTTTAAAGGGAGGATATGCGATGCCAAAATACAGTCAAATTGATTTTAAAAAATTGAAATTAAGAATTTTTATTAACGAGCCGACCACTAATTTCAAAAAAAAGGCAAGCTTAATTAGGGTTAACTTTAGTTTATCTTGCTGCGCAGCCATGAATCTGCCGCATCTCACCCTTTTCTTCGTCAATAGCAAAAAAGAGCTAATATCGCGCAAAGCACCTATACTTTCGAACTGCTTTTTCAGAAAACTACAGGAGCCGACCCTGCTGCACGTTGGATATCGTATTTTTTATGTCATGACCGGCTCGACCGACCAACATCGGGCTCGCAACATCGTGCATAGCTCGATTCTTCACAGCTCTGCCATGATCAAAAGTTGCATAGCAATAAGAGCACCCGTGCAGGCAGGTATTATACTGACCTATATCAATGCTTTTCACACAGTTGCAAGCCGGTCTCTGTCCACGGTCTTTTTTTCCTGGAACATCCATGTCGAACAATTTCTTCAATCGTTCCTCGTCTATGCATTTGCCAGGCAACAGCCCTGCCCCGGTGAAATCCGTCTGTGTGGCACAGCTTCGCATTTTAATACCATGGCTCCTGGCAATCCCATTCAACTCACTGATGAGGTGCTGTAGAGTTTCGGTACTCCACTGGATATCAGCCTCCGCCAGTTTAGCCATGCTCTGAAGGTTTCGCAGAGTTTTTTTGTAAGGCTCAAGAATGCTGACCACTACAGAGTCCGTCTTTCCACTCAATGAAGTTGCAATCTCCTGGAAACGATCCAGATGCGAAGATACATCAGTCAATTTGCTGATCAAGATCGGATCATAGCGCCAGATCACTCCACCGGGACCGGCCCGGTCGCTCAATTTAATGAAGGTATCAATCGCACGGGGCAGGTCAGGAACATTTCGCTCCAATTGCTTCGGGTAACCTGTGATTGTATATTGAAAGTAATATCGATACCCTCTGTCATCCAGCTCGTGTAGAAAAGGAATTAACTTTTCCCCATTGCGTGTCCAGAATACAATCGCATCGACATCAACGGGGGCAAGAGAAACGGATTTTAACTTATGAGCATCGTACGGATTACGAACAAGTACATAACCATTACGAACTCGCTCCATAAACCACTCTGCATAAAAAGCAGGGATATCGGTTCTACGGCTGGCGCTGATGATCATAGCTATTTCTTCAGAGCTCCCATTTTAAGCCTTTCGTGGTCTCACGATAAATCATTATCCGGCTAATTTTCTCGACACTATTTGCCAGCTCATATTCTCGCAAGGACTCATTTTTTATAAAAAAAACTTTTTGCGAATAAAAAAGGATAGCGGACTCCGAAATCATTTAATACAATAGAAACCGGAAGCCTTATGAACATGGGAGAAGCAAAAAAAAACATCGCACCCGTAGAACTGAACGATCATGACATAACCTCGGCTATGTCCGAAATTTCGGGATTTATAGATATTACTCCCGAAGATTTCCGTGAAGTCTATTTGCACGCCTTTTCCCATGCAGCGCAGCATCTTACAAAACAAGCCCGGCAGAAAACGGCAAGCAATGTGGAAGAAAAACGTCCCGTTATACACTATTTGGCAAAAATGCGAGGAGGTGCCAGGTCTCCCATACGTGTTTCAGCAGGAGAGATTTTCTGGTCCTGGATAGGCGCATTTACCGGGATACTTGCTGTTGCCTTTATCCATTTTCAACTCCTTTCAGATAGCGATCTGGTAATGATCATAGGTTCTTTCGGAGCATCTGCAGTTTTAATTTACGGAGCCATAAAGAGTCCACTTGCGCAGCCGAGGAATTTACTTGGTGGGCATCTGGTCTCTGCATTGATCGGTGTCTTTTTTTACCAACTCTTACCGCAACAGATCTGGCTTGCATCTGCAATGTCCGTGGCAACGGCCATTGCGGTAATGCACTACACACGAACCTTGCACCCTCCAGGAGGAGCGACAGCTCTCATTGCGGTAATCGGGAGTGAAAAAATCCACACGCTGGGTTATCTCTATGCTCTCATTCCTGTTGGCACCGGTGCCATGATTATGCTCGTTGTAGCGCTTGTAATGAACAATCTTGCCAGAACCAGACAATACCCTGAATTCTGGCTTTGATCTGTCCGTTTCCCGGAGGATTTGCAGCGATTGTCAAAAGCTAAAATCGAAAGGAACTTCATATATACAC
>JBNLFC010000161.1:0-7945 GCA_050305335.1 Leptospirales bacterium | reverse complement strand
TTCATAGCGAACCTTTCCCAGAAGTGAGGCACTTTGATCGCATTCCGGGTAAATGCTTTTTTCAATGAGACGTCCCATTGCATCATAGTTGTAGTAAGTACAGAGTACAGTAGCAAACTCATCACTTTTCACAAATTGTCGCCGGCTCAGTTCCACCAGATTGTATGTCCCATTTGCCGCACCCTCGGCAACGCCTACAACCAGTCCTCCTCCTGTAGTTGCAGTCAAAACAATGGCGCCCATTAGAACCACGGTAACAGCCCGAACCGCAGCCCCGTAGCCCTGACTGTTGGGTGAAACTCCAATGTTTTTGACCAGTCCCCATCCCAGGTTAAAACCCTCACGGGTGCGACGGGGGAGCGGCCCCAGGGGATCCCTGAGACCGTCCTGCCAGTCAGCCGTTACCTGATGGCTACTTCTCAGAATTCTTTCCGGGTGAGCCGAATCAGTTACGATTTCCACGCGGCGATTGAGATTGGTCATACCTCCATCAATCGGCCCGGATGGCGTGGGGAAGCCATAGCGATCATAGTCAAGACTGCTATAGTATTGAGTATGCCCTGACTGTATGGCTTCTCCATTTACACCATCGACAACGGAAGGAGAGGAGCTACATCTCGAAAGGAGAAGCACTGCACAAAAGATGTTAAACAAAATACCTGTCTTATTCATATATTTTCCGGACCCATGAGTCACGTTCCTCTTTCTGGTTAAACTATTTCCTGCCAGTATGATAAAGAGAGTACAGGCTCTCCAGAGTCGAACGAGCGATTGCTCTATGGAATCGCCGCAAGTCATCCTTCCAGGCACTGCCCCTGCCCGATGAACTCATGGTTTCAGAAAATAGAGCACTGGAGGAGTGTTTGAATGTATAATTCACAGAGAGTTCATAGCTGTCAACGTCGACGGGGCTAAAATTCTCAATCCGGACCACAATGAGATCACTCATCTGAAACTCTCTGTATTGATCTGGATTCGTTATGATCCTGACCTGAACTCCTTCATCGCTCAGTCGAGCGCTCAGGTCGCTCAACAACCTCTGGTTCAGCGTTAGCCATTGTCTGGATGGAGGCTGCTCCCCTTCGTAGAGAGAATAGAGAGAGAGAAGCACGGGGCGACCATCGGATGTGTATAGAGTTGCACAGGAAACAGTGCCAGCCCAGACCAGAAGAAACAGATTTATATAAAGTATACGCCTCATATATATTTTTTTCATAACAAGTTCTATTGTTTTTGCTTCACAGAGGAGGCGCATAGATATCGCTCACATCTTTGAAAACAGATTCAAGCAATCCCCGCAATTTTTCCCGGGTCACAGGATCCGGAATCTGCAAAAGCATGATTTTACTTTCTGAAATCATGGTGTTTTGATCGGTTTCCTCAATCAGCATCTGTCGTATCTGAGGCCACAGAAAACGGGCTGCATTGGAGACAGGTTGCTCCTCCGCCTGCACCCTCCTGGTAAAGCGAGCAATGACCCCCTGCAAAGCCTCCATGGGCTTCGCTCGCCGATGAAGATCCTCCACCGACTCTACCGCCAATCCTGACCTTTGAGCAATTGCAGACATTTCATTTTTCCGATCCAGTTGTTCTCCTTTTTGAATACGACCCTCCATATTGCGCAGCATAACCAGAACCTTGACCGACAGTGTCGCTTCCGAGGTGATCCACCGTTTGTATCCTTCACGATCCTGTCTTGTTTGAAACGATTGAATCTGTTTCATGGCCGATTGATAACCATCAAAGCTCATTTCCAATCTGAAAAATGTTGTTTCTGGACTCTGGCCCGAGGTTGTTCCTTCTCCTCCTTCATCTTCGTAAATCACACCGATCGCTCCATCCTCGGGCAGAATCAGCTTTCCCTGAATATTCAAGATGGTTCCAAACCGATTCAAGATATCCTGTATGATAGGCGGGTCCTGTGAAAACCAGGAGGGCAATTTTTCTGCAACAGGAACGTTGGAAGCATTGGTCTTGAGTGCAGGCGCTTCATGGGTCAAAGGAGCAGGAGAGGCTGTTTGCCCGCTCTGTTCCTCCGGACCATCTTCCAGCGAATCGTCCATAGCTGCGTTTATAACGAGAGCTTCTCGAATATCCAGGATAGAGCCAAATTTTTCCAGAATTTCCTGGATGATGGAGAGCTCAAGCACTGCCGGTTTTCGAACAGCTTGCACTTGCCCCACCGCCTCCACTCCGTACGCCGAAGAGAGTTGTTCATTTCTTTCAGGCTCTATTGCAGGTGCACCTGCTTTGCCTGCGGGCAATCCAGACTCTCCTCCCTGTGACCCGGAGCTGGATGCAAGAGCGGGATCTTCTGCAGACTGACCGGAAATCGCTGTTCCATCTGGCAGTATCAGTTTCAATAATCCGTAGTCCATGGCCACGAATCGTCCCGGAGACTGCACTTGAAGGGACTGGACCAGTTCGTCAAAGATGGAAAGATCTCGAACATTCCTCCGGAATGATTGAGTATTCTGCTCCAGGGCTATAGAATCGGATCCGGGAGATTGACGGGCCGTCTGAAGAGCTTTTAAAAAATTAGAACCGACAAAAGCGGAGAGCTGGTTTACGTCGACATTGAGTTTATCGGCAAACCATGGAAGATGATCAATAAAAGCATCCGGTGAATTGATATGTGTTTTTAAGTATTCCTGAATTTCGGAAATAACGCTGTTTTTCCTGAATTCATCCCAGCTTTGTTTACGATTCAGCACTGCACGGAATAGATGCAGGTACGCAAGGGAGTATAATCCCAGTTCATCTCCCGCTGCCGAGGCCATATCCTATATTGTTTGCTGTTTAT
The DNA here is from genome assembly GCA_050305335.1 of Leptospirales bacterium. GTDB lineage: Bacteria > Spirochaetota > Leptospiria > Leptospirales > Leptonemataceae > JBNLFC01. The sequence continues at coordinate 5,142 of JBNLFC010000161.1, read as the reverse complement.
AGTAGGTCAAGAAATTCGCTACTCTTGAAAACATGCAGAATATCCCGAACATCGTGTTATGTTCCGGCCCCCGCCATACGAATCACTCCGGTCCTTCTTTTTGCTATCAAGAACCGGCCACAACTTTTTTCTGTTCTTGAGAAATAGAGCCTGCGTTCCAGGGGCGCTCTTCCACAATTCGGTAGGAGATATACGTATTCAATGTCGCCTCATTCTGGTATCTGACCAGATCGTAGTCGGCTCTGGGGGATAGAAAAAAATCCGAATTCTGTAATCTCTCTTTTCTCTCTTTTGCAATATGCGCTCGCGCCTCAGATCTTCTCTGGTAGACGGTGGGAACGACGATTGAGTTTTTATATACCAGTTTTTTTTCGCGATATACCGAAACGGTCAAGCGAATGCGATAATGTGTGATCTGCTTCTCCATGAGATCCCCTTTAGTTCGTGGCTCAGATCATCTATCGACCTGCAGGGTCACAAATCTATAATGCACAGGGGCACCCTTTTTTTCGTTAAAAAAGAGGTCTCAAGAATTAAGTTCATCGGGCATGGAACCGAGTCCGGAAGCAACAAGCACATGCTGTATCCTTGTTTGCAATTGCTGTGAAAGGCGTTCATGTGAGTCTTGCCATTGCCTGGAACCCATTGGTGAAACAAAGTTCGTAAGAGCAAAAAGGGCGGTGAAAGGAATAGAATATTTACTGCAAACCGAGGCCAGCCCGAAGACTTCCATATTCTCAAATACAGGAGAACAATCACCAGCCACAACAGCGAAAGGATCGGCTAACGTTATAGAATCGGGAGAATTGGCAATTCCCATTTTCGCGTTCAAAAATTGAGAAAGATAGGCGCCATAAGCACCGCTGCAGGTAGAAACTGTGCCTGCGATTGCATCAGGCTGATGAGCCACGCCGGTGAGGACCGCCCACTCCAGATTACAAAACAGAACGGAAGCACCGGTCATTGTCTGCAAAGTCGCAAGATCGTCTCTATCTCCTTCCTTCATTCCGGGAAGCTCACCATATACACCTGCAGATCCGATAAAAATCACTTCACTGATTCTACTATCTTTTTCCAGAAGGATTTTTGACTGAAGGAAAAGAGCGGCATTCAGGTTACCGATTCCGGTGATACCTACCTCCAGAATCTGTAGATCCTCGACTCTCACCGAAGCCGAATGATGGGGGTCTACAGAAAGCGAAAGGCCGTTCAAGTGGATCAATTGATCCACTTCCGGAGGGAACGCCCCCAGTAGCAAAATTTGATTGGAGACTGGTGTACCGCTTTTGCTCATCAATCGGTTAAAAAACAGTCAGGGCTGCTCTAATGAAGCTGTTTACCGGAGCCTGTTCCCTTGTATCTTCCAGACTTTCCCGCATATCCTGAACCACCACCTGCGCATCATCCAGCAGAGTTGCCGCATCATTGTGCAGCTTCGAATCATTCACCAGAGCTCCCAGTGTCCCCTCTCCCCGATTGATCTTACCGGTGATATCAGCTATGTTGTCCATGGTTCTATGCAGATCCGCACGGTTTTCAGAGATGATGCGGGCCAGCATAGAAAGAGGGTCCCCGGAAGCCTCTCCCTGAAGATCTACCGTGGATCCGAAGGTCCTGTGGCTCAGGTAGTACCGGGCCGGATTGGAAAAGGAGCTATCCATCTCTTCAGCATGAACCTGGTAAACCTGTACAGGAAGCGCAACAGTGCGGCCTTCACGGTCCTGAGCATGTCCAGGATCAAAAGCTACCACCTTGCCCGATAGAATACTCTCATTCTTTAACCCGATGGAATAGTTCTCGTAAAACTGAATTGGCTCGTCTAATTCGCAAGTAATGGCCACCCTCTGCCCGGTGATTCCCGGACTACCGGGTAGCAGTGCCTGACCGGATGCACTGGCATCTACAAGGTCCACAGAGGCCACCCTTCCTTTATGCACCCCCAGCAAGGTAACCTTTGTCCCGGGTTTCACACCCTCGGCGTTATTAAAAAAAACCACATAATAAGTTCCTTTTTTTGCAAAAGGACCCGCATCGGAAAGAACGGTAAAATATCCCAGAATAGCAATGGCCCCGAAAAAAAGCACTCCCACAATCAAATTCTGTAGCCAGTTCATAAATACCCATCCCCTGTATGCTGCATATGTTGTCCCGAATGATAGAGCGAAGGTCTCCAGTTCCCTCTATCCGGCCTTAAGATCGATTCTCACCGGTCTGCCTGGCCTTTCGCTCTGTGGGGTCACCCGCATCCAGTTGCATGGGCCCCGTCGTTTTGCCGTTGATAAATTGTTGAATGATTCCGTTTTCACTGTTTCGAATCTCATCTGGACTCCCTACATATAGAACGCGACCCTGATATAGAAATGTGATCCGATCAGCAATGTAGTAAGCGGAGTTCATATCATGAGTGACTATCACCTGAGTTACCTGCAGCTCTTTTTGCAATTTCACCACCAGCTCATTGAGTACCTGGCTCATCACCGGATCCAGACCGGATGTAGGCTCATCATACAGCAAAACCTCCGGATTCATAGTTAGAGCCCTTGCCACGCCGACTCTTTTTTTCATTCCACCCGAAATATCAGAAGGAAGCAGATCCTTTGCTGGCAAAAGTCCCAGCCAGTCCAGTTTCTCCAGAACGATTTTATCAATCAGATGTTTTTCAGTGTTTCTATGCTCACGCAAAGGCAAAGCAACGTTTTCATACACAGTAAGCCAGTTGATCAGAGCTCCACTCTGAAAAAGCAGGCCAAGTCGGCTACGCAATCTTGCTTTCACCTTCAAAGGTGCGAAACTCATCTCCTCACCATCTATGAATACATGCCCTTCATCAGGATCCAGTAGCCCCACAATATGTTTGAGAGTAACTGACTTCCCGGTCCCGGAGCCTCCCAGAAAAACCATTGTTTCCCCTTTGCGTACATGGATATCCACGCCCCTGAGGATCTCCCTTCCGGAGAATTGTTTTTTTACTCCCTTCAATTGAATCATATGTCTATTCCTTTAAACACTACAACGGAAATACATCTCAAAACCGGAGCTTACAATAGTCGTAACACCAGTCCCAGGATTACTGTTATTACATTTTCCAGAGAATCCGACTCTCTGTACGCCTCCATAGCTTCCTGCACGTCCTTCACAGTTCCCAGAAGTTCACCCAGAGTCATTTCCAACTTGCCAAACATACGTCTGTCATTCAGTAGAAGAGCCACATCCCCACTGGAATGATTCAATTTATCGCTTACCAATGCAACATTGCGGAAAATTCTCCGAATCGCCAGACGATTCTCTTTGATGGTTGAGGCAATCAGGTAAAGCACATCGTCATCGTTGATAGCATCCGGAATTACTCTGCGATGGAATGGGGAAAAATCTCCGTCTCGAATTAGATCAATTTCACTTCTGCTATAAAACGGTGTCTCCAGTAAATTGGGGAAGCGGGGCCCTGTGGCATTCCCCGGATTGATCTCTACAACTTTGCCCGAAAACAGGGTGAGATTCCTGGTGGAGATAGAATAGTTGTCGTAGAAAAGAATGCTCCGCGAAAGAGAAACGACCGCAAGTGCACCAGGTCCCCTCTCAAACGTGTTGATACTTTTCACTCCCCAGCGTTTTTCCCAGTGTTCTGGAAGATACCGAAGAGAATCAATGTAGCCCGCCGGCACCCCCCTGAGATAGACCAGAGATCCGGGCAGAAGATTTTCCGCAGATTCCATGTAGAACACCATGTATTCCGGGTTTTCGAGTTTATCGCTTCTAGATTGAAAAACAGTGTAGTATCCTATACCGCTCATGGCAAGGACAAAGGAGATACCCACCAGCAGCGACAACTGTCGGCGAAGAATACCCCTATAGGAGGCTACTCTATTTTTCCTGTTTGAACTCACCAGACCACACCGTAAAATTTTCCATATTAGCTTCTATGGTATTCCAGCAAAGGCACGCTCGTTCATCCATAGAACAACGCTGTTATAAAATAACCGAGAATGATGACGAACAAAAACGAAAAAACAACAGATTGTCGCACCGCATTACCCACCCCGATGGCACCGCCCCTAGCAGTGAGCCCTTGCTGACATGCAATAGAAGATATGGTCAGGCCAAAGACAAGGGCTTTAAATTCCCCGACCCATATATCTTTGAGTCCGGTAGAAGTTCGAAGCATTTCCAGTACCAGGCGAATGTATGTATCGAACTCAACCCCCAGCTGGGTCTTTGCCACAAGTCCGCCTCCCACCACTCCCAGGAAACTGGCATATGTGGAGAGAGCCGGCAACATGAGCGTAAACCCCACAATACGGGGCAGGACCAGGTATCTCACAGGGTCAATGGACATTACCTGCAAAGCATCAATCTCTTCCGAGACCGACATGGTGCCAATCTCAGCAGCCATGGCTGAACCAATAGAAGCAGCCATAATCAGTGCGGTCATGAAGGGGGACATCTCCCTGGTCAGAGAGACCACAATCACCTGACCGATGAGATCCTCCTGGCCAAAATCCTTCAGGGCCAGACCTGCCTGTAGACTCATGATCATCCCTGTAAAAGCAGCTACCACACTGACCACATACAGCGACTGAAATCCAGAAACGTACATCTGCCGCAACGTTTGAGGAATTTTAAAAACGAGATGGGGCAATGCAACGCCTGTCTGGACCATCAGGATGATAGTATCACCAGCACCACGTATTGCCCCGATCAGAAGAGAAAACAGATTCAGCAAACGACTCACCATCACTCACTCCAGAGAAAATTCAGCCTTCGCCGGAATCCCCCCCCCTCCTTTTCATTTGTATAATCATGACCGAAACTGACCAGGCCATTTGCCATCTCCACCCGCCACCCATGATCGGACCAGCGATAGGACCAACCTGCCACGTTTACCACGCTCTCATTTTTTCCCCAGAAAACAGAAAAGAGGCGTAGAAAAAAAGACACATAATGATCACCGCTGGCATAGCTTCTATATTCGAACAAGGAACCGGAAATAATGGGCGCCCAGATGTGATCCAGTTCGTCGGACCGCATGGGCCACAATGAGAGCGTTGCAATTTCAGCAGACCCATCCGTATGATTGCGATAGTGAAACAGGGGCCAGAGTTTATAATAGTGCTCCTCCTGCTCCTCCGGAATATATTTCGTGTG